>JBDZUV010000046.1:11645-14384 GCA_040255345.1 Actinomycetota bacterium
CACCGATCACGACATCATAGCGCATGATCATTCGCAAAGCACAATCAATCAGTTCTACAGTAGACCCGCCTTGTTCCTAAATGGGATGTGCGACAGCCACCGTCAGGATTGATAGAACCACAGCAAGTGTCAACATGGCTCGCGCGCATTTCCAAGCAGCATTCCGAATCCCACTTCTACCGACCTGGACCCCGCAATAAAAACCTACGGCCAATGTGGGCATCTGTACATATAATAGATATGCTCCATGATCGGAAAAGCGTTGCGAAAGAAAGTACATCGCCGCGAGTTCGAATAGTGCTACCGCTATGCCCATGGACAGCAAAGCCAGGACTAACGACCGGGTCCCCGGCTCTTGAACGCTCGGCCGCTCAATCGAGTCCATGTTATATTACCATAGTATAAGTATGCCGTTTCTCAAAGCGTTAATACTTGATGACCAAAGTGATCCATTTGATGGTGATGGGGTTCCGCCGAGGGCATCTTGGAGATTCAACGCCTCTTGCTGCCAAGTAAAACTGGCGACAATTGGGTAGATGACGCTTGAAAGCCAATCGTCACCGGGCGCAGTTGCATGCTGTCTCAGACATGTCCGGCCGTTGCAGTCGTATGTCGAGAAGGTGATCATCGAGCCAGCCGAAAGAAAATCGCCACCAGATGTAGACGTGACCCTAAAACTCGTCCTAGAACTGCTAGTGATCCGAACTGGGTCGTACCGATGAGAGCCTCATCGAACCAAGCATCGGTGACCCCACCGTTCGGGGTGTGGGTCGAGAACCCGGCGGCGACCGGCCCGGCCGCAAACCCGATCAACCCCGTCGTCGCGAAAGTATCCAGGTCGGTGTCGATCACCTCACCGGATCCACCGAGCTCATCGAGTTGCACACCGTTTCGGTACACAACGACGTGGGAGCCGACCGACGAAACCATGATCCGATCACCAGTGCCGATGCCAGTCTCGTACCCAGCCACCAGCGTCGTAACCACACCGACGGTCTTGTACATTGCCAGACCACCAAACAGCGGTACCTGCCTGACGAACCAATAGTCGTTGGCATCCTTCACCCGAAACGCGACACCCGTGTAGTTCGACGTGCCATCCGCCACGATCATCGACGCCACCATACCCTCACCCGGATCACCAGAATTCGGAACGGTCACCAACGCCACCCCACCCGTAGTGCCAGACACCGGAGCAACCCCCGGGGCCACCGCCCAGCTCCCCGACCAAACGTGCCAGGTCTCGCTGGTGGCGGTGGCACCCAGACTCGTGCCAGAACGCACGAAACCGTCCGCGACCGGCTCACCACGTGGGTCCAACGACTCAAGCGTCTGACCGGCGGGGTTTATCACGCCAGCGCCTCGATGCTCACTCGGCGTCTCACCGGCTGCGTTGCCTGCTGGCGATATCGACCACGCCCGGTGACCACCGAGGTCATAGCCAAAAGTGCTGAGCTCGTCGGGGCCGGTCATTGAGGTGACCTGACCGGTGGCCGGATCATGGCCATACTGGGTGACGGCCCCGTCGGCATGGATGGCTTGAGTCACATCTCCTGGATGTGTCGGATCGTACACGTGCGTCGTGACCGCCGGCAGAAGAATCATCTAGATCCCCTGCACCATGAAGCTTCCAATGGCCGGTTGAGCCATCGGTCTCCTCGATTGCTGCCGCGTACTTCGACGCGTAGCCGGCCGGAAGTATCGAGCGAGCCGCCACAGCGCCTTCGCCAGCGGGCGCCCTTGCGCCTGACACCATGTTGGTGCTTGCAGGACCAACGTCGACTCCAGAACCCGCCAACGGAAGTCGGGAACCCCGCTCCGGTGACGCGGCACGCGCTGCCTGCAGCGTGCGGCCTTGATCCCATCCTTCGTGGCCAGGGCCAGCGGGAGGAATCCCGCCGGTCGGCGCCGGCCGTGGTTGCGATGTCGTCGAAGATGCAGGGGTCGTCGACGGTGTGGTCGATGTCGAGACACCCAACGTCGTTGGCGTCTCGACCGATGTTGTGGACGTCCCTGGCGGTGTATCCGCGGTGCTCGTGCCCGCGGGCACGAGCACGGCTGCCGCCACGACAATCGCCGCGATGACAAACGACGACGCCTGCACCGATCCCACTTTCCCGTCAGTACATCGCCCGCCCCGCATATTCTTCCCCTTACGATATGCCTCCGAAGGCGAACGATGCCACGCGTGTCAAGACGGGAGAGCTCCCTGGATCAGCGGAGCCATGTCGCTGCCCCGCTCGTCGATCAGCGACGCTCGCCTCACCCGCGCGACGCAGCGACGCTTCGCGGAGTAGCCTTGTGTGTCGGCAGCTCCGCAGGACCGGGCATGCCGTGCAGCCAGCCACACCGAGGCGATCGAATTGCCCGAGTACCTCTCCAGCATCCACTCCCCCCGCGACCTGCGGCGGCTCGACTACACCGAGCTCGACGCGCTGGCCGCGGAGATCCGTCACTTCATCGTCACCTCGGTCGCCGCGAACGGCGGCCACCTGGGTTCCAACCTGGGCGCCGTCGAGCTGACGTTGGCCCTGCACCGGGTGTTCCACTCCCCCGACGACGTCCTGCTCTTCGACACCGGTCACCAGGCCTACGTGCACAAGATCCTCACCGGTCGCCAGGCCGGATTCGCCGAGCTCCGCCAGCCTGGCGGCCTGTCGGGCTACCCCAGCCGCGCCGAATCCGAACACGACTGGATCGAGAACTCCCACGCCTCGACCGGCGCGAGTTACGCGTTCG
>JBDZUV010000046.1:14394-22777 GCA_040255345.1 Actinomycetota bacterium
GCTCGGCGTCCACGATCGTCGCGTGGTCGCGGTGCTCGGCGACGGTGCCATGACCGGCGGGCTCGCGTACGAGGCGCTCAACAACCTCGGCCACTCGGGGCGCCGCGCCATCATCGTGTTCAACGACAACGGCCGCAGCTACGCCCCGACCGTGTCACGGATCTCCGAAGGTGTCGCCCGGCTGCGGATGCATCCTTCGTATCTGCGCCAACGGGCCAAGATGTCACGCATCGTGCGCGACGTGCCCGTCGTGGGCGACCACCTCGCCTGGGGCATCGAAGGCGCTCTGACCGGCTTGCGCGACATGATCGAACCGACCGCCTTCTTCGAGACGCTCGGGGTCCGCTACGCCGGCCCCTTCGACGGTCACGACGTCGAAGCGCTCGAGAAGGCGCTGCGCAACGCCGCGGACTATCCCGACGGCCCGGTCGTGGTGCACGTGCTCACCCAGAAGGGACGTGGCTATCCACCGGCCGAAGACGACGAAGAGAAGTGCCTGCACGACGCGCCCCGCTTCAACCCCGAGATCGGCCCTCAACACGTCCCCGGCGGTCCGCCGTCGTACACCGGTGCGTTCACCGAGGCGCTGATCAAAGAGGCCGACGCCCATCCCGAGATCGTCGCCATCACGGCCGCGATGCCCGGCTCGACCGGCCTCATCGCCTTCGGCGACCGCTTCCCCGACCGCCTCATCGACGTCGGCATCGCCGAGCAACACGCGGTCACCGCCGCGGCCGGTATGGCCATGGCGGGCCTGCGCCCGGTCGTCGCGTTGTACTCGACCTTTCTCACCCGGGCGCTCGACCAGAGCATCTACGACGTCGCCCTGCACGGCCAGAAGGTGATCTTCGCCCTCGACCGGGCCGGGGTGACCGGACCCGACGGTGCCTCCCACCACGGCATGTTCGACCTGGTGTGGATGTCGAAGGTGCCCGGCATGACCGTGCTCGTGCCGTCGTCGTACCAGGAGCTGCAGCAGATGCTGCACGACGCCGTCGAATCAGCCGACGGCCCCGTGGCGATCCGGTACCCCCGCACCCCCGCGGTGACGGCCGACGAATTCGCCGTCGGGTCGGGATTCACCGGGCGGCTCGTACGCTCCGACGCAGGAGCCCGGGTCTGTCTGATCGGGGTCGGCAAACTGCTCGAAGATGCGACGATCGCCGCGGACCGACTCGCCGCGCTGGGCATCGCCGTGACCGTCTGGGATCCCCGCGTCGTCCAACCACCCGACCCGGCACTCATCACCGACGCTGCCGCGCACGACGTCGTCGTCACCATCGAAGACGGGCTCGTCGAAGGCGGTGTCGGCCGGCTGATGGGCGCACACATCGTCGACGCGGCCGCCCGTGACGGCGCTGCCCACCCGCCGTGGGTGATCAACCTGGGACTGCCCCGGGCATTCCTCACCCACGGCGACCCCGAGACCACTCTCGCCGACGCCGGCCTCGACGCCGCCGGCATCGTCGACGCCGTCACCGCCCGGCTCAGCTGAAGTCCCCTCCGGTCGGCCGCCGCGCGAACGGCGGGAAGGTTCAGCTCCCGGAGGAGGCGACCGACGTGGCACCCTCGGCCGAGGTGAAGTACGGGTGCTCACCGGTGGCGTGATCGGTCACGTCCACGACCTCGGTCACCTCGGGGACGGTCTCCATGATCGTCTTGGTGATACCGCTCTTGAGCGTCAACCAACTGATCGAGCACCCGTGACAGCCGCCACCCATCAACACGAACACCCGGGTGTCCTGCACCCCGGCGAGCTGGGCGAAGCCGCCGTGTTGGGCGAGCATCGGGTTGACGATCTTCTCGATCACCATCGTGACCTTCTCGGCCAGGTCGCCGCTCGACGACAGGTCGATGCCGGCGAGTGGGTCGGGCTTGTTCGGGTTGCGCAGCACCAGCCCGCCCTGGTTGGCGTCGTCGGGTAGATCGAGCGTCGCCCCACGCAACGCCTCGACGGACGCGGCCGGAATCACCACCCGCAGCCCGTCGTGGTCACTCACGACATCACCATCGGCCACCTCGTCGACCGTCTCGAACGCCAGGTCATAGGCGTAATCCGAGCCGTTCGCACCGGTGATCTGGACCCACAGCGCGAGGTCGTCGGCGTCGTCCTCGGCGACGAGCAGGTTGCGGATGTCGGTGATCGCCCGTTCGGTCACGGTCAGCACCGGTGAAGTCAATGTCGTATCCATGACGCCTGTGAGCCTACCGTGCAGCGCCCGCTCACCGACCAGTGCCGCGGCACGCCGCCCGATGCGCAGAAAGGGTACGGTGAGTGCCCGTGAGCACCCCGGTGGGTATCGTCGAGCGCTGGCAGGACCGGGAAACCGGCACCTTCTACTGCCCCGGCTGTGGTTCGGAGCGGGTCTACCGCCATCGCCGCTCCCGCAACTGGTTCTGTGTCTTCATTCCGCTCATCCCGCGGGACATCACCGCCGAGGTCTACGTGTGCCAGGGATGCCACCGCATCTACGACGAACACGTACTCACTTCGCCCCCCACGTCGGATCTCGCCACCAGGCTCCAACGGCTCACCCGCGCCGCGACCGTCCTGGCGGCGCTCGACGGCGACCCCTATGACGAGCCGACCCGACGGGTCGCGGTCACCGTGATCCAGGGGGCCGGCATGCACCACTACACCGCCACCGACCTCGACGCCGACCTGCGCAGCATGGATGTCTCCAACGTCGAGGACGAGGCCCACCAGTTGACGATCGACATGGAACCGAGCGCCCGGGAACGTCTCGTGATCGACATCGGACACGTCGCCACCGCGACCGGTGCACTCTCGGCGAGCAACCGCATGATGCTCGACCGGCTCGCAAGGGCACTGGAGATCACGCCGGGAGCGGTCCACCGGATCCTGGCCAGACTCGAGCAGGACGCTTCCAACATCGCGGCGTTCGCCGAACGGAATCCGTCCCCGCTGTCGCCGCCGCGCGGTGGCGGGCCCGCGGACCGGCAACTCCGACCGGGCCGGGCCGATTCACCGTCCGGGTAGGATCCCACCGCTCGCCCCCGGCCCCCCGTGCGGTCGACCCCGATGCGGTCGCTGGGCCGCGGTGGCGCACCGGCCGGTAGTCTGAACTCGCTCATCGAAGCGCCCGAGCGCGCTCATGGAGGAGCGGTGAAGAACGACATCCCACTCGGTCACATCCGGGGCATCCGGGTCGGCTTGAGCTGGTCGGTGCTGCTCATCGCCGGGTTCTACGTCTACGTCCTCGCCACGTACCAGTTTCCGCGCGAGGCGTACTTCCTGTCGGACACCGCCTATTGGATCGCCGGCATCGTCGGCGCCCTCGGGTTCTTCCTCAGCCTGTTGGTCCACGAGATGAGCCACGCGCTCATGGCCCAGCGCCGCGGCATCGGCGTGCGCGGCATCACATTGTGGCTACTCGGCGGCTACGCCGAACTCGACACCGAACCCACCTCTCCCGGCCATCAGTTCGTCATCGCCGCCGTCGGGCCGGTGTCGAACCTCGCACTGGGTGGCATGTTCTGGCTCGTGCACCTGTGGGTCGCCGATGACCCGGACGTGTTCGCGGTGGGCATCGGTACGTCCGGGCTGGTCGCCGTCGTACTCGGCTGGCTGGCGTTCGTGAACTTCCTGCTGGGGGCGTTCAACCTGCTGCCCGCCGCGCCCCTCGACGGGGGCCAACTCTTCAGCGCCGGTGTGTGGGCCGTCACGGGCAACCGCACCGTCGCCCGGCGCTGGTCCGCGTACGCCGGGGTCGCACTCGGCGGCGCCGCGCTCGTCTACGGCCTGGCGGCGATGAACTCGACCGAGTCGTTCAACGGGATCTGGCTGATGATCATCGGCTGGTGGATCATCTCGGTCGCCCTGGGCGATCTCCGCCGAACCGGTGCGGAGTCTGCGCTGTCGACCGCGACCGCCGCGGACATCATGCGCCCCGCTCCCCCGATCCTTCCCGCGCACCTGAGCATCGACCGGGCACTCGCGGTCGGGCTACCGAGCCCGACCCCGCCGGCATTCTGTGCCCAGGCACCCGACGGGCGCATCACGGGACTGCTCACCGCAGACCAGATCCGCAGCACCGATGCGACCAGCAGGGCCACCGTGCCCCTCGGTCAGCTCGCCTTTCCGATCGACCGCGTGGCGCTCGCCCGCACCGACGAAGCCAGCCTCGCCCTGATCGATCGGCTGCGCGGCAATGCCGTCGGCCAGATCCTCGTCGTCGGCCACGACGGCCGCGTCGCCGGAACGATCGGCATGGCCGAACTCGACCGGGCCGCGTCCCGACGACGCAACGGGGTGCCCGCGGGCAGGTAGCGTCGCCTCCCATGAGCGAAGCCCCCGTGCCCACCTATCACCTCGACGGCGACATCGCGGTCATCACCCACGACGACGGCAAGGCGAACGTCGTCGGGCCGTCGACGCTCGAAGCGTTGCACGAACACCTGGGCCGTGCCGCCGCCGAGGCCCGAGCCGTGGTGCTGGTGGGCCGCGACGGTCGCTTCTCGGCGGGCTTCGACCTGTCGGTGATGACCTCGTCGGACGACGCGATGCGCGCCCTGGTCACCGACGGTGCCGAGTTGTTGTGCACCATGTACGAATACCCGCTGCCGATCATCTCGGCCTGCACCGGTCACGCGTTGGCGATGGGCGCGCTGTTGCTGTTGGCGAGCGACGTGCGGGTCGGCGCGACGGGCCCGTTCAAGATCGGGCTCACCGAAGTGGCGATCGGCATGCCGTTGCCGATCTTCGTGATCGAGTTCGCCCGTGACCGGCTGCTGACCACGGCGTTCACCCGGGCGACGCTGGGAGCCGAGGTCTTCGACCCGGCCGGCGCAGCACAGGTCGGCTACCTCGACGAGGCCGTCCCGGCCGATGCACTCGTCTCGACGGCCATGGACCGGGCGACCGTACTCGCCGGTTACCGGACCGGCGCGTACGCACGCTCCAAGCAACTCGCCCACGAGGCGCTGTGTGTGCGGGTGCGGGCGACCCTCGCCGAAGACATGGCGACCCTGAGCGGCCCGGACGCCTGAAGCGGTTCTGGACCTGACCGGTCAGCCGGTGAAGGCCGGTCGAGCGCTCACCGGCGTGGCGGCCGGTGCCGTAGAGCCGTTGCCGTCACCCGATGTCGGGTGGTGGTCGTCGTCGGGGTGGTCGCCGAGCTTTTCGTAATCGGCACGGCTGATCATGTTCCCGTCCGAGCAGATCGTGTCGTCGATGTCGTCCTGCCCGGTCGGCGCTACCGCGTCGGGCGCGGGAGCACCGTCGAAGCGGGCGGCCATCCAGTCGGTCATGCTCGTCATCGAAGGCGCGATCACCCCGGAATGCGAGCGACCCGGATACATCCAGCGCTCGAGATTCTGGCCCGTCGAGCACAACTGACCGGCGAGGATCTGGCTCGACACGGTCGGGATCTGCTCGTCGGCGCCGCCGTGGATGATCAGGATCGGCGCGGCTGACGGGGTCTTGAAGTTCGCGGGGTCCTGCATCGCGATCAGCGGGCCCCAGATCGGGTTCGAGAACGGATTCTTGGTGCCGTCGGCCTGGGTCACCATCAGCGAATCGGTGTCGACATCGGCACTCTGCTCCGCGAGAAACTCGGTGCAGCCTTCGTCGAGCAGCGGCAGCATGTCCTGACCGGCAGGAGTCAGCACTTCAGAGAACGGAGCCGCACTGTCGCCGTACGCCGCGTTGATCGCCCCGCCGACCATGAGCAGGTAGTACTTGTACGGGCTGGTCTTGAGAAAGTCGTACACCAGGTTCAACTGGGAAGGTGGCGCGCCGGCGACGGTGCCCACCAGGTGGAGTTCGGGCGCGTACGACGCGGCGATGTGCGAGGCGAACATGGCCGCGTGCCCGCCCTGGGAATGACCCCAGACCACATAGTCGGACGACACCAGTGGTGACAGATTGCGAGCCGCGCGCATGATGTCGATCACGCCACGTGCCTCGGAGTCGCCGACGATGTAGGGGTGCAGCCCAGGGGTGCCGAGCCCTTCGTAGTCGGTGCCGACGACCATCCAGCCCTTCTGGAGAAAGTGGTCGACCGCGGGGAGCGCATCGGTCGCGTCCAGCGACGGGGCACACTGGTCGGCCATCCCGACGGTGCCGTGCGCCCAGTCGACCACCTTGTAACCACCCGCGGGTGGCGGCGTGTCGGGCGTGGCGATCACACCGGTGACCGCGATGTCGTCTCCCTGCAGCGACCTGGACTTGTACATGACCCGCTGCATCGTGCCGTGCAGGCCGGGCGCCGGGACCGGCTCGGACTTGATCACCGTGCCCGGACCACCCGGTGGCAGCGGGTCGGGCACGTCGTAGAACGACGGCATGGTGAACGCGCCGGCGCTCGTGGCGCCGAGGACCCCGACAGAGACGATGGATGCGACCAGCAGCACCAACGCACTGATCGGCGCGGCGACACGAGATTCGACGCTCGACATGAGATCCCCTTGCAGTGTGGCTCGGTGCCGACGATGCGTCTGCACCACCGCCGGGAGCCTACTGCTCGCGCGACTCGCCAGCGTCACCGCGTCGACCCAACCCGACGACCCGCACCAGCCCCTGGGCCGAAACGGTCACGAGGCGCAGGACCTTGTCGAGACGGATCCGCAGCGACCCCGAGGGCAATGCGGGCGCCCCCCGTTTGGCTCGCCACTTGTTCACCACGCCGTCGGAGAGCTGCAACGCGACCAGGCGTTGGACGTCGCGCCACTTGACCGATGCCGGCGTGCCCGATTGCAGAAATCCCCATACCGACCACATCCGGGGCACCGCCTCCCAGGTGGGCCTCGCCGCCAGCAGGGTGCTGCGGTCGGCATCGCCGGCCAGCGCCCGTGTGGCGAGGTTCCAGACCGCGCCGACCCCGAGTCGCTCGGCGAGCGCTTCGGCGGCGGCGGCCTCGGCGCCGGTGAGGCTCGCCAGTCCGCGACGCCATTCGGTGAAGCTGCGCTGGTCGGGGTCGAAGCGGTTCACCGCCGCGTGGATCGCCAGGTGCACCACGTGTGCCGGACGATCGAGCACCGACACGGTGGCGCCCGCGACCTGCAGTGCAGCACGGTGTGCGGCGAACACGGCGAAGGCACGCTTCGGACCGAGGGTCACATACGGCAGCGTGAGGTGCAGGTCGACGTCGGCATCGTCGGCGCCACGCCTGAAGGCGTCACTGTGACCATGCCGGTCGTACCGGCGATAGCCCGCGTCGACCAGCGCCCGGGTCGCCCGTCGGAACGCATTCGGGTCGACCAGCACGTCGATGTCGGCGACGGGTCGCCGTTCGCCCGCGGCGTACAACCGCCGCCGGGTCACCGGTCCCTTGAGCACGATGACCTCGACGCCGTGGGCTTCGAGCAGCGAGACGATCCCGGGGATCTGCGCCTCGATCTTCTCGGTCGCTGCCTGTGCGACCACCGTGGCGAAACGCTCCAGCGCCTCGTCGACCGAGACGGTCCGGGGTTCGGGTTCGGGTTCGGTGCGGGGCACCTCGGTGCTGGTCATCTAGGTCACGGCCGACACCGTCAGATCCGCTCCGATCGCCAGGTGATCGGACAATCGCACGAGTCGATCCCGCTTGGGGGCGCCGACGGCGCGGGGGAAGGCGTACCGGCGGACCGACGTCGCTTCGATACGGACCCGCTGGGTCGGGTCGGGCTCGGCCAGAAAGAGGTAGTCGATGCGCTCGCGTGCGGCGAGATGTGCCGGCTCGACAGCAGCACCGGCGGCATCGTCGACGAGTGCGTCGGGGTCGTCGGGGTCGGCCTGATCGGCGAACGAGTCGGTTGGTGCGCCACACGTCCACCCGTCACCGCTGCCGTGGGTGGTCCACAGGTCCTGGAGACCCAACGAACCGAGCCGTTCGACGAGCCCGTCGTAGGGCACGGTCGGCCCATCGGGGTAGTCGGGGGCGACCGCCGGGACGTTCATGTCGCCGACCACCGAGACGACGTTGCCCGGCCGGTGGGTGCGACGCACGAATCGGGTGAGCTCGTCGAGTTGGGCCATGCGGACCCGGTGGCGACGTCGCGGATCGGCCGCGTCGCCCCCGGGGAGCAGGCCGGTGCCCCAGCACAGATGCGTGCTGTAGAGCTCGAGGTTGCCGACGGCGTGGCCCAGCTCGATCTCGACCAGCAGGACCCCCTTGTTGGCGAGCGCGTCGGCGTCGTGCAGGTACGAGCCGCGGGTGCGGAACCGGTGGGTGGCCCGACGGGCGATCCGCCGCCGGTCCACCAGGGTGAACAGGCCGCTGGAGGCGAATCCCAACGGACCCCGGAGCAACGACCGTCCGGGGCCGGTGGCGCTGCGGCGATGCTGCTGCTGGCCTGGCTGGGCGTGGTGATCGTGGCAGTCGCTGGGCTGCTGCTCCATCGCTGGAACGTCGTCGGCTACCCCGACTCGCTGTGGCTGTAC
>JBDZUV010000190.1:0-4102 GCA_040255345.1 Actinomycetota bacterium
GTTCGCATCGGGGGTCAGGTGGGGAGAGGATCACGGATGAGGGGGCAGGTCATGCAGTGGCCGCCTCCGCGGCCCCTGCCCAACTCGGCACCGACGATCTCGATCACCTCGACGCCGGCTTTGCGCAGCAGTGAATTGGTGTGGGTGTTGCGGTCATAGGCGACGACCACGCCCGGCTCGATCGCCACGAGGTTGTTGCCGCTGTCCCACTGCTGACGCTCACTGTCGTAGATCGACCCGCCCGTCTCCACCACCCGCAGCTCGTCGAGACCGAGTGCGACGGCGACCACGTCGACGAAGGAGCGTGACTCGTCGATCACCTCGATCCCGCCCGGCCCGTCGCCGGGGACGAGCGTGAAGGGGTGGATCCCGTCCACGATCCCCGGGTAGCACGTCACCACGTCCCGGTCGGCGAACGTGAACACCGTGTCCAGATGCATCGCGGCGCGCAGTTTGGGCATGCCCGCCACGATGACCTTCTCGGCGCCGCCCCGATCGAACAGCGTCCGAGCGACCTGGGTGATGCCCTGGCGCGACGTCCGTTCACTCATACCGATCAGCACCACACCGTTACCCGGCACCAGCACGTCGCCGCCTTCGATCGTGGCCTGGGCCCAGTCCGCTTCCGGCTCGCCCCACCACACGTTGGCCCCCTGATAGTCGGGGTGGAACTCGTAGATCGCCTTCATCAGCAGCGTCTCGTCCTGGCGGGCCGGCCAGAACAACGAGTTGAGGGTGACGCCGCCGTAGATCCAGCACGTCGTGTCCCGGGTGTAGAGCGTGTTGGGCAGCGGTGGCATCAGGTACTCGTGCATGCCGTGGGACCCACGGGCGAGCGCGAGGTAGCCGGACCGGAAGTCGTCGGGTAGGTCACGGGTCGACAGGCCACCGATCAGCAACCGGGTCAGTTCGGCGTCGGGCAGGCCGTCCAGGAACGACCGGGTGTCGTCGATCAGGCCGACGCCGACCTCGTTCGCCACGATCTTGCGATCGAGCAGCCACCCACGCGCCTCGGGGATCGCCATCGTCGCAGCCAACTCGTCGTGCAACTCGACCACGTCCAGCCCCCGGTCGCGCATCTTGTCGGCGAAATCGACGTGGTCCCTGCGGGCCTGCTCGACCCAGAGCACGTCGTCGAAGAGCAAGTCGTCGCTGTTGGTCGGCGTGAGCCGCTCGTGGGCCAGGCCCGGCAGACAGACGAGCACCTTGCGGAGCTTGCCCACCTCGGAATGGACGCCGTAATCAGTTGCACTACTCATGGGATACCTCGGTGGTTCTGAGAGCGGTCATCGTCTCGATGAGGCCGACCGACGGGGGAACTCAGTGAGATGGGTCGTAGGAATCGAACACCAGATGGACGCCGCCGGGGCCGGTGAGGGTGAGCGTGTCGTGATCCGCCGAGAACGTGACGGACTCGACCGCGCGCAGCGCGTCGTGGAACGTCCTGTCATCGTCCATGACCGCCTTCTCGCAGCCCAGCAACGTCGAGGCGATGTCGGTGACCGTCACCGAGCCGTCGCCGTAGTCGACGGTCGCACGGAAGGTGTTGCACGGGGCTCGTCCCGACGCGGTGCCATCGGTGTGGAAGTCGACGGTGACCTCGCGGCCGCCGCCGCCGGCAGTCGCGCTCGTGAGTCGAGGCGTGCTCGCCGCGGCGTCGAGTCGCCAGGCGTTCACCACCAGGTCGACCTTGGTCTCGGGCAATCCCTGGGTCGCGCTGCGGGTGTCGACGTCGGGGTTCCAGGATCCACACGATGCCAGCACGACCACCGCCGCCACGCCGACGACCAGCGCGCGGAGGTGACCGCGGCGTCGGGGCGACGGCGGGCGCGTGCTCATCAGATCGTGATCCAACCGGCGATGATGGCGACCACCCCGATGACGGCCAGCACCGCCGCCACCGCGAAGGTCGCTGCTTCTGAGGCCGAGAACACCTTGCGGCGTTGTTCACGCCGGGACATCGCGAACAGGACCGTGCCCGGCGCGTAGACGACGAACGACACCAACATGTAGCGGGGACCGGCCGCGAACAACAGGAACAGGGTGTAGATCGTCGCGATCGCGGCGAAGACGATCTCGGGCCGGCGGCGCGACGAGACGGTGTCGTGAGCTTCGCCGGTGATCGCGAGACGCAGGGCGAATGCGGCCGCCAACACGAACGGGATCAGCGTGAGGGCGCTCGTCATGTTGAGCGCGAAATCGAAGGCGTTCTCCGACGCCATCGTCACGAAGAGCATGACCTGCACGAGGACCGCGCTGACGACCAACGCGTTCACCGGTGCGTCGTGCCGGTTCACCCTGCGCAGGAACCGAGGCATGTCGTCGTCTTCGGCGGCCACGTACAGCACTTCGGCGGCCATGAGCGACCAGGCGAGGTACGCGCCGAGCACCGACACGATCAGGCCCACACTCACCAGCACGGCACCCCACCCGCCGACCGCGGCCTCGAGCACGCCGGCCATCGACGGCTGGCGCATCTGTGCGATCCGGGCGCGGGGCACGATGCCGTACGACACGATCGTCACCGACGCGAACACGGCGAGCACACTCACGAATCCCAGCACGGTGGCGCGGCCCACGTCTTCGCGATCGCGGGCATAGCGGGAGTACACGCTGGCCCCTTCGACCCCGAGGAACACGAACACCGTGACCAGCATCGTGCCCCGCACCTGGCCGAACAACGAGCCGAGCCCGTCACCGCTGAGGTTGTCGCGCAGGACGTCGAGATCGAGGGTGAAGACGCACAGCAGGATGAACACGATGATCGGGATGACCTTGGCGACCGTCACGATGCGGTTGAGGTTCGCCGCTTCTCTCGTGCCCCGCATGATGAGCGCCGCGAACAGCCACACCCCGACCGATGACACGATGACCGCCGCGAGGGTGTTGCCGTCGCCGAACGCGGGCACGAGCGCGCCGAGCGTCGACATGATGAGGATCCAGTAGGTGGTGTTGCCCACGCACGCGCTCGCCCAGTAGCCGAACGCCGAGAAGAAGCCGAGATACTCACCGAATCCCGCCTTCGCGTACGCGTACACCCCCGAGTCGAGCTCGGGTTTGCGCACCGCCAACGTCTGGAACACGAAGGCGAGCATGAGCATGCCGGTTCCCGCGGTTCCCCAGGCGATCAGCGCGCCCCACACGCCGGTCTCGGTGGCGAAGCGCCGGGGCAGCGAGAAGACGCCGGCGCCGACCATCCCCCCGACCACCATCATGGTCAAGGTCGTCAGCGAGACCCGCCCCGATCCCGCCTCGTCCCTGGTGGGAGTGGCCGTAGGAGCCGCGCCCGGGTCGCTCATGGGTCGGCCCCGGACGCGCTCACCGGTTCAGTCCGTTCGGTCTTGAAGCCGGTGAACCCCTGGGCGACGCTCGACACCGGGCTCACGATGTCGGAGAACGCGTACGGCAGGTGGGCGATCGTCGAGACTCCCAGGACCGCTCCCATGAACGCGCCGCACGAGTTCCACGGTACCAGGGGTGACGTGACCGTGCCGGAGTCCGCCGCGAGCCGCGACAAGTTGGTGTTCGCCAACCCGCGCGCGGCGAATTCGGCCCGTAGATCGGCGACGGTAGTGCCAGCGCGAGGTAGTGGTCGCCGGCGAACAGGTTCAGTCCGCTTCCCGACCCGAACACCACCAGATACAGCGCCCCGTGCCCTTCGCCCTGAGCGCCAGCGGATCGATCAGGTGACGGATCAGGCCGAGTTGCTCCGACAGCATCCCGAAGGTGCCCGCGCCGATGATGATCCACGGGGCCGGCAGCATCGAATCCATCCCGCCGCGCGACCCGAGCTGGTCGATCTCGCCGATTTCCGAGTGCATCGAGAAGCCGGTCGCCATCGTCCCCGACAGGCTCCAGGTGCCGGTGAGCGCGCCGACGACCAGCAGAATGAACACTGCCGAGGCGATCGAGCCCAGTGCCTGCCGGGTCGTAGGTTCGATGTCGGCCCACTTCCACCCGTTCTCCATGCCGACGACCCGGGCGGGAACGGCCCGACTCGGCGAGAAAGGTGGTCACGGACCCGACGGTCACGGCTACGGACCGTGAGTGCTTGCTGGATGAAGCGCGGGATCGTGTCCTCTCTACCGGAAATGTCCCGAAG
>JBDZUV010000047.1:0-5201 GCA_040255345.1 Actinomycetota bacterium
CACCAACTGGTTCGGTTCGGTCACCGGTCCGCCTCCGACGGTCGCCCCCACGGCTCCACCGACCACCATCCGTCCCACGTCGCCGGCGGATCTGACCTACATCGACCGGGTGCACCGGGTGTTCATGGGTCGCGCCGCGACCACGGGTGAGAAACATCTCTGGGGCACCTACCTCACCCAGGGCGGGTCTCGCGCCGGCTTCGTCGATCACGTGGTCGGCACCGCGGAGTACAACCGCAATCTCGTGTCGCAGGCCTATGTGTCGGTGCTGGGTCGGACGGTCGACGACTCCGGTCTGGCCTCCTGGACCGACGTGCTCACCTCGACCGGACGCGACGACTCGATGTACGCCGGGCTCGCTGGTTCAGCGGAGTACTTCCAGACGCGTGCCAAGGGCGACAACCTGCGCTTTCTCGACTCGATGTACCAGGAGTTCCTGGGGCGGTCCGTCGACATGGACGGCGTGGCGACGTGGGGTTCCCAGCTCGTCGACGGCTCGATGAACCGCACCCAGGTCACCTTCGCGGTGCTCCAGAGCGCCGAGTACGCCAAGCGGGTCGTGGGCCGGTCCTACGCGGTCGTCCTCGGTCGTTGGCCCGACCCGTCGGGCTGGGACTACTGGTCAGGTGCGTATCTGCGGACCCACCGTGCTGCCTCGGTCGCCGCCTCGCTGGCAGCCAGTGCGGAAGGCTACGCCAATCTGTCGTCCTGAGGAGCCCCGGCCCGACGATCCGCGGTTCGAGCATCAGCGACCCGGGTACCCGCGCGATGTCCGGTGAGCTCGTCGAGCGAAACGGCGAGCGCGTGATCCGGGTCGCGTTCGATGCGACGGCGTGTCTGGGGGTGCGCACCGGCGTCGGACGGTTCGCGTACGAGGTGCTGCAGCGACTCGGCCGGTACGACGATCTCGACGTGGTCGCGTTCGCCGTGTCCTGGCGGGGACGTGACGGCCTGGCCGACGCCGTGCCACCGGGGGTCCGTGTGGTGACCGGCCCCATGGCGGCCCGTCCGCTCAGACTGGCATGGTCCCGGTCCGACCACCCGCGGATCGAGACGTGGACCGGTCCGGTCGACGTCGTGCACGGCCCCAACTACGTGGTCCCACCGAGCCGTCACGCCGCGCGCATCGTGACCGTGCACGATCTCACGCCGCTGCGGTTCCCCGACCTCGCGAATCGCGACACCCGGGGCTATCCGACCTTCATCGCCCGTGCCGTCGCGGCGGGTGCCTGGGTGCAGACCCCGACCGAGTTCGTCCGCACCGAGGTCATCGAGCACTTCGGTGTCGCACCGGAGCGGATCGTCGCCGTGCCCTACGGGGTGACGGCACCCCGCCGCGAGTCGCCTGCGACCGACGCGACCGCCGGACGTCGGCTCGCGGGTGCCGACCGCTATGTGCTCGCGCTCGGCACCGTGGAGCCACGCAAGGATCTGACCGCGCTGATCGAGGCGTTCGACCGGCTCGCGCACGCCGACGAACAGATCGCGCTGGTGATCGCCGGCCAGGACGGCTGGGGGGCGGAAGCGGTGACCGCGGCGATCGGTCGCGCCCGCCACGCCGAGCGGATCACCCGGCTCGGACACGTCGACGAGGCCGCCCGCGCGGCGCTGCTGCGGGGGGCCGCCGTGCTGGCGTATCCGTCGCGCTATGAAGGGTTCGGCCTGCCGCCCCTCGAGGCGATGGACCTCGGCGTGCCGGTGGTGTGCACCGACGCCGGGTCACTTCCCGAGGTGCTCGGCGACGCGGCCGAGTTCGTCGACGCCGCGCTGCTCGAAACCGATCGCCGCGCCGGGGTCACCGCGCTCGCCGACGCGCTGGCCGCGGTGACGACCGTCGACCGTCGCCGCGACGAACTCATCGCGCGCGGTCGCGTCCGGGCCGCCCGCTATTCGTGGGACACCACGGCCGCATCGATCGCCGCGCTGTACCGCCGCGCCGTGTCGGTCAGCTGAGGCCCGCCGCGCGTTCCACCGCCGCGGTCATGGCACGGCCCATGGGATCCCAGTCGAAGCGTGCGGACCATTCCCGTCCCTGGTCGGCCAGTGCCGCCCGCTCGGCGTCGCTGCGCGCGAGCACCTCGGCGATGCCGCCGGTGAGTTCGGACCAGTGAGGCTCGACCAGCAGGGTGTTCGGCCCGGCGACCTCGGCGACCGCCGGGTTCGAGTAGGCCACCACCGGGCAACCCAGGCTGTTCGCCTCCAGCACCGGCATCCCGAAGCCTTCGGCGATCGACGGGAACACGTAGGCCGCGGCGTGATGGTAGAGCCAGTGGCGCATGGCATCGCCGACGTAGCCGAGCAGGTGGATGTCGTCGCGGTACGACGAAGAGATGATCTCGGCCCGGGTCGCCGGTGAGATCACCCGTTCGATGCTCGCGAAGTCGTAGCCGGCGAGCACGAGCTTCAGCGTGTGCCCGCGGGCACGCAGCCGATTGAATGCGGCGACCAGATCCTGCACGCGACGCCGGTCGTCGGTGCCGCCCATGAAGAACACGAACGGAGTGGTGTCGAGGCCGTACCCGCCGATCAGGTCGCGCTCCATCAGGTCGGGTTGCGCCGCCTGCGACGGCGTCTCGGTCGCCAACCCGAGGTAGGCGACCCCGATCTTGTCGGCGACCCCCTCGATCCTGCGTGCCCGGGCGAACTCCAGGGTGGTGGCTCGGGTGTGTTCGGAGATGACCACGACCGACTCGGCGCGTGCCAACGCCGCGGCGAGCTGCCGCTCGTGGCGCCAGCGTGCCGCCGCCTTGTTGAGTGCGGTGAGCCGATTGATGCCGGCACGACGAGCGCCCGCATAGGTCGGCTTGTAGGAGATCGGGTAGCGGTCGCCCAACACGAGGGGGATCTGGTCGAACACCACGGTCACCGTCGGGATGCCGTCGGGGACGCCCAGGAGCTGGTCGAACTGCACGAGGGCGTCGGCGTGGGCGTGCACCGCGGTCTCGAAGGCCGGGTCGCACACGTTGCGGACCTTGCCGAGGCGCGACGGCGTACCGCCCGAGACGTCGACGATCGGGTGGGCGCGCCCCGATGCGATGAGGTCGTCGAACAGTTCGGTGATCTCGCTGGTCACCGGGTCGGCGAACCCGACGAATCGGGCCGTGGCGTCGACCCTGCGGTCGAGCTCGGCGATGACCGCCCGGCCCACCGCGCCGATGCCACGGAACTGGTGGCCGATCTGAAAGGCCCGCAGGTCGACACCGATGCGGCGGGGCACCGGCCCGCTGGGCGCGGCGGTGTCGGGTGACGGGTCGTGCGGCACGGTGCTCACCTTCACCGTCCTGCCAACTCGTGGACACACTCGGCCAGTGCGTCGGCGGCGGTCTCCCACCGGTAGCGGGTGATGTTCTCATAGCCCCTTGCCGTCAGGTCCGCGCGCAGCGCCGCATCGGTGCAGATCCGCTGCAACGCGTCGGCGATCGCCGCCTCGTCGCCGGGATCGACCAGGAGCGCGGCGTCGCCGGTCACCTCGGGCAGCACCGAGCGGTTGCCGGCGATCACCGGGGTGCCGGTCGCCATGGATTCGACGGGAGGCATCCCGAACCCCTCGTACCAGCTCACGTACACCGAGGCGGTCGCGCCGCTGTAGAGCGCGGGCAGGTCCCGTGCGACGACCTCACCGATGAGCAGCCGCACCTTGTGTCCGGCGGCGATCGCGGCGTCGGCCGCCTCACGGGTCTCGGCGTCTCGCCAGGCTCCGGCACCGGCGATCACCAGGGTGAGCCGGTCCGACACGGTGGGGTCGACCCGGGTGAACGCCCGGATCAGTGCCGCCTGGTTCTTGCGGGGCTCCAGGTTGCCGACCGCGACGAGATAGTCGCCGAAGATGCCGAGTTGGTGCTTGACCCGGGCGATCTCCCCGTCGGAGCGGCGATAGAAGCGCTTCTCGTCCGCGGCGCACGACACGACCCGGACGCGCGCTTCGTCGAGGCCGTAGAACTTCACGATCTCCTCCTGCATGCCGTGGGTGAGTGCGGTCACCAGGTCCGACGTGGTCGCCGACTCCCGCACGGCCGTGCGCAGGTAGGCACCGTTCGCCTCGTCGACCATGTCGGGGACCGCCTCGAAGCACAGGTCGTGGACCGCGGTGATGCAGCGCGACCGGGCGAGGGGCCAGCGGCTGAAGTCGGGGAAGAAGTACACGGCCCGACCCAGGATCAGATCCATGGGCGGGACCCGTCCGGCCTGCTGGAGGCGCTGGAACTGCGCGAACGTGGCCGGCATCCGCAGCGTCCGGATCCGGCTGAACCCGTAGGAACGCGCGATCGACGCGGTGCCGAAGGGGACCGCCAGACGCGCGTCGATGTCGCCGCGTTCGCCGATCCGGGCATCGAGTGCCTGCAACAGGTGCTGGGTGTAGTTGCCGACGCCGCTGAAATGCGGGGCGACCAGCGGTTTTCCGTCGATGACGAGTCGGACCGGATCCGACGCAGCGCCCGCGGTCATGCCGCGGCGTCCAGGGTCGCTGCCACCGCGCTCAACAGTTGTTCCGCGGCATGCGACCAGGTCAGTTCCGCGGCGCGGGCACGGCCGTTGTGCCCCAGGTGGGTCGCGAGGTCGTCGTCGGCGTGCAGGCGGGTCACCGCCGCCGCGATGGCCGCGGGGGTCGGTTCGACGACCAGACCGGTCTCGCCGTCGTCGACGAGCTCGGTGAGGCCGCCGCCGTCGCGGCACACGATCACCGGTCGACCGTGCTGCATCGCCTCGATGGCGGTGAGGCCGTAGTCCTCGTCGTAGGCGGGCGCGACCACACAGCGGGCCGACGCGTACAGCCCGTCGAGGCGACCGTCGTCGACGTGCCCGACGAAATCGACCCGGCCGGTCGCGGTCGACGGTTGCGTCGGTGCGGCGCCGGTGTTGCACCACAGCGTGGCGGCGTCGAGCGCCTCCGCCTGCAACGCACCGGCCGACAGGCGGGCATCGAGATCACGGGTGAAGGCGAGGCGGCCGCCGTGGCCGGTGCAGGTGACCGGTACGGTGCCGTCGAGCAGGTGGGCTGCGGCGACGACCAATTCGGCCCGCTTGGGGAACTCGTGGCGCGTCACACACAGCACGCCCTTCGTGTCGGTCACGGCGACGTCGTCCCGGCCGTCACCTCGTCGGCTCGTGCCGACGCCCGCATGGAACGGCAGCGTCGCCGAGCGTCCGTTGAACCGCTCCAGGCGCCGGGCCACGGTGTCCGAGGGGCACAGGAAGGTGGT
>JBDZUV010000047.1:5211-15068 GCA_040255345.1 Actinomycetota bacterium
CGCGTCCGGCTCTCGGAGCTCGCCGAGGACCCCGCGACGTCGCGCGTGCTCGACCGGTTCGGCGCCGCCCGACTGGTCGCCTTCGACCGCGACCCGACATCCAGGGAACCGACGGTCGAGGTCGCGCACGAGGTGTGCCGCGTGGGCGTGGACGTCGGGGTCCGCGGCGAAACCGGCGGCGACATAAGCGTCCTCGAGGTCGTAGAAGATCCGGTGGTGATGGAAGAAGAGTGCCAGATGGGCCGGGTGGCGGTGGACATAGGACGGCGGCGACGTGGACAGCACCAGGTCGTAGACGCCGGTCGAGATGCCGTCGAAACGGTCACGGCCGTGCAGATAGGTGAGGAACTCCCGTTGGGTGTCGACGATGTCGCGTTCGAGGGGTCGCCGGCGCGCGACGGCGTCGGTGTCGGTGAGATCCACGGTGTGGCGGGTCACGTCGTAGCCGGCCCCGGTGAGGATCTCCTCGACGCGGTTGGCGACCAGTTCGAACCCGCCGACGGGCCCGTGATGCGGCTTGAGCAGGGCGATCTTGATCATTCTCGAGGGTCGGACCGCCCGGACTTGGTGGCGAGCACGGCGTAGTCCATGGGTCCGAACAGGGCCCATTCGAGTTCTGCGAGCATCCCGCCCGGCAGCGGGTCGTCCCGGGTGGTGGCCGATTCGTCGTCCGGCACGGGCCTGCGGGGGTGCAGGTAGCGGATCTCGACGTCGTCGAAGCCACGCTGGCGACAGAGGAACTCCAGAAGCTGCGGGTGCAGCGGCCGCAGATGCGTCGGGTCCAGGTAGAACGACGACGCCCCGACCACCAGGTTCGTGCTGTTCGGCGTCTCCAGGATCAGCATGCCACCGGGTTCGAGTGCGCCGAGGGCTGCGTCGATGAGCGCCAGGAGGTCATCGGTGGGCAGGTGTTCGGCGACGTGGAACCCGGTCACGGCTGCGACCGAGTTCCCGGGCAGCGACGCGAGATGGCCGATCGCATCGGCGTGACGGGCGTCGAGGCCCTGTTCGGTGCACTCGGCGACACTGAGTGGGTTGAGGTCCACTCCGTAGGCCGCGATGTGGTGATCGCGCAGGATCCCGAGCCATTCGCCCCGCCCACAACCGATGTCGATCACCTTCGCCGGTGAACCGAGCCGTTCGATGTCGGCGACGTACGGTTCGAGCAGGGCCCGCACCTCGGCGCGGGACCCGCGGAACGTGTCTTCCAGATCGGTGTACAGCCGGGCCCGGTCGGGGTCCTCCGCGACGTCGAGGACCGGTTGCGCCGCGGTGGGCGAGGGTGCGTCGTCGGGGCCGGGGCGGACCTCGTCGGTCGGGTCCGGTTCGCGGCGCAGACGGTCGATTCTGGCTTCGATGCGCTGGATGCGGTCGAGCAGGCGCTGCAGTTCGTCGCGTCGGCCGCGGGTGTCGGGCGCTTCCCCGGCGGTGGTTCCCTGCTCGATGTCGGCGACCCGGGCGTCCAGCGCCCGGACCTGTTCGCTCACCTCGTCGATGGCGACGTCGATGGTGGCGACCGCCGCGTTCATCCGGTTCAGCTGCGGCTCGATGGGGTGTCGGTCGACGGCCTGCACGTGCGCCAGCCCTGTCAGCGTCTCGAGGACCTCGAGCACCCGGGTGTTGAACGCCCGCTGGTAGGTGGTGACCGGTCGCAGCCCGCCGAGGAGCACCTTGCGCACCTGGCGCGCGCGGACGCCGGCGGGAATGTCTTCGCCGACGTGAGCGTGCTGGTGGGCCTCGTCGAGCATGAGTCGCAGATGGGCGAACACGCTCTCGTCGATCCCCAGACCCTGAGGGATCCGCTCGTCGATCCGTCGCGCCACTTCGTCGAGGATGTCGGTGACGGACGGCTCGCTCGGCATCGGAACGATCCTACTTCCGGGCCCGACACCGACCGATGTCGGTGCGCCCGGCGCCCGGCGCCCCGGCCCGGCCGGTCGTTCCGGGCGCGACCTCGACCGCCGTTCCGTCGCCGTGTGGGGCGTCAAGCGGTGAGCGGGGTGCCGAGGACGCGGCCGACCAGGGAGCGGAACTCCTGCCCGATGGTGTCCCAGTCGTGGCGTCGGGCGAACTCCCAGCCGGCCCGGCAGCGTGACTCGGTGGCGACCGGATCGGCGAGCACGGTGTCGATCGCCTCGGGGATCCGTTCGATGTCGACCATCAGGAGCTCGCGCCGGTCGACGAGATCGAGGCCACGGGCACCGAAGGGGGTGGTGACCGTGGGGACACCGTGCCCGAGGAACTCGATCAGTTTCAGGTTGGTGCCCGAACCGATCCGCATCGGGTTCAGCGCGACCGACGCACACGCCAACAGGGTCGTCTTGGCCGTGGCGGTGATCACGCCGGGGAACACGATGTTCCGTGGCAGGTTCCGATCCCCGAAGACCGCGCCGTGGTTGCCCGCGGACACGATGAACAGGTCGGGTCGCGCGACGGCGAGGTCGACGAGGTACTCGGCGGCGTCGACGTTCGGGGGATGCCACGACCCGAAGAACACGGCGAGCTCCGAGGTGCCCCGTGCGCCCCAGATCCAACGCAACCGGTCGAACCAGCGGTCTCGTGCGACGGCGCGCGCGGCGGGTTCCCGGAACCGCTTCGGCACGACCGCCCCGTTCGGGATCACGACGATCGACGACCGTTCGAGGCCGTAGAGCTCGGCCAGGCGATCCGCGTCCGCGGTCGAACACGCGGACACGGCGTCTGCGGCTCGGAGCGCATCTCCTTCGACCCGGTGCACCGTGTCCAGCAGGGGGCCGGCGGCCGGGTCCGCTCCCAGACTCTGGCGGCGCAGGTCGAACTCGACGTTCTGGGTGTCGACGAGGACCGGGAGGTCGACGCCCGCCTCGGCGAGCGCCGGATGCAGGAACGGCTGAGCGAGGATCACCACGTCCGCATCGGCGGCACGGCGGCGGAGTTCGACCATGAACTCCGGAGTGGCGGGTGCATCGACCCCCGAGAGCACGTCGGTGACCGACTGGCCGAGCGTGCTGCCCAGGTCGTCCTGGATCTGTGCCCGTTCCGGGCCCCGGGGCACGACCGTACTCGTGAGGCCGGCCGCGACGCGGGTGGTCGACCGCCTCGTATCGGGAGCGGCGACGAGCGCGAGCACGTCGGTGTCCAGAAACGGGGCGAGCGCCCGGCACAGGTGGTGGACCCGCAGTTCGCCTCCGTGGGACGGCGCGTCGATGCCGTAGGTCGCCAGGACCAGCGCGCGTCGTCGCGGGCGGCGCGTCGCCACGGGACGGCGGCCCGGGCCACGACCGGGGGGTGCGCCGACGAGCGTTCTCGCCGCATCGGGCCAGGTGCGCACCGAGGCGCGTCGGTGCGCGGCACGGCCCATGCGGCGGGCCCAGACCGGGTCGGCGACGACGCGGTCGATCGCCCGGGCGAGCTGGTCGGCCGTGGGGTCGACGACGAGGCCGTTGACGCCGTCGACGACGAACTCGGTCGGACCACCCGAGTCGGTGCAGGTGATCACCGGTGTTCCCTGGCTGGCCGCCTCGACCGTGATGAGCCCCTGGTCCTCGTCGAAGGGAACGAAGGGCACGGCGATCGCCTGCCGGTAGTGGGCGACGAGTTCGTCGTCGGGCACGAAACCCAGGAACTCGATCCGCGGATCGTCGGCGGCGCGTGCGGTGAGTTCGGATTCGAGCGGCCCGGTGCCGGCGATGAGCAGTCGGACCGGGGAGCGGACCCGGGCCATGGCATCGACGACGAGTGCGAGGCGTTTGGGTCCGTCCAGCCGAGAGGCGGTGAACAGGTGGTCTCCGGGCGCCGTCGCGGGCCGACCCAGCGGAAGATCGGTCGGCAGCGGGAGCACCCGCGGTCGGAGACCCCGGGGGAAGTATTCGGGGCGCGCCACGACCGCGGCGGAGATCGCGAAGTGGCCCCGCATGCGCGGCGGGGTCAGCGCGATCGCATCCAGCCAGTGCACGACAGCGCGGGCGAAGGGGCCGGGAAAGGCCAGGTCGGGCGCGTCGCGTCCCTCGGCGGCGACGAGCGCAGCGAACCTCGCGAAGAACTCGTGCAACGCCGCCCGGTCGTTCGCGGTGCCGATCAGCGTGAGGATCTCCGCGGCGCCGGTCGAACGCGGCTCCGCGATGAGCGGCAGACCGAACGCGTCGTAGGCGTCGTACAACCCGCGCAGCGGATGGAACATGTGGACCACATGGTCGGGATGGTCGACCATCCAGGCCGGATACTTCACCGAGATGATCCTGTCGAACCCGCTGAGGTCGAGTTCGGCGAAGCGCCGGTACGCGTCGATCAGGTCACACAGATTGGTTTCGTCGACGGGCAGTTGCACGAGCTCGGCGGTGTGCCCGTCCAGGCCGTCGATGGCCCGGCGCATCGATGCGACGGCCCGCTCGGTGCCACCCCAGAGAGGAGGCACCGGTCGGGGGGCGACGATCGCGACCTTCATGTCCGTTGCCTGGTGGGCCGCATCGCTGCGTCAGCGTACCGGTCGCTCCGATGAGGATCCGATCCGGGGCCCCTGGGGTACGGCTCGACGCCGTGGGGTCCGGCAAAACAGAAGCGGAGGACCCTGGGGAAGGGTCCTCCGCTCGTGGTGCCCGGAGCGCCGATGGGGGGTCGACGAACTGCCGAGCGATGGTCGGGGATCTGGGCGGTGCCCGATCGACCCGACCATTGCCGACTCCGGGAAGGGGGAACCCGGGTTGCCGGCAGGCTTGGTCAGGCGGCGCGGCCGACGATGCTCCGTACCTGGTCACGGGCGTCGCGGGCGGCGTCGCGGGCCTGAGAGACGAGTTCGGCGGCCTGGTCGGGCAGACGCGACGAGACCTGGTCGAGGATCTCGTCGATCCGGGCCTCCAGCTCGGCCAGCCGGTCTTCGGCGACCTTGATCTGGTCGTCGAAGTTGCCCGAGAGCCTCTCGAGCCGGTTGGTCGCCTCGGTGGTGAACTTCTCGAGATTCTCCCGGGCGTCGGTGATCTGGGCGTTGAACTGTTCGGGAAGGTCCTTGGCCAGGTCCCGGGTGAAGTCCTCGGCCTGCCGGCTGAGCTCCCGACGCTGGACCTGCACCTTCTGGGCGGTCAGTACGCCGAAGCCGATGACGACGTACGCGGCGTCCTTGAGCGTACGGGTGACATCGTCGAGGCTGATTTCGGGGAGGTCGACCTCGGGAAGTTCGACCCGGGGGAGATTGAGTTCGGGCACGGTGCTGCTCCTGTGAAGGGGGACGTTGCGTCTGCTAGCAAGTTAGCGCGATTGTTAAACAGTTGCAAGCACCTTCGGGGATTTTCCGGTGTGCCGCTTGCCACGTCCGGGCTCAGGGCCCGGAACGCACCTCGACCCGACCGTCGATCACCCGGGTCTGGAAGGTGTGCTGTGCCAGGGCTGCCGGACCGCGTCGCGCGACCCCGTCGGTGAGACGGAAGTGGCTGTGATGCCACGGACACACCACACAGCCGTCCACGATCTCACCTTCGTCCAACGGGCCTCCGGCGTGGTTGCAGGTCGCCGAAAGCGCGCGGATGGCCCCGCCGTGCCGCACCACCATGACCGGAACCCCGCCGGCCTCGGCCCGGATCGGCCGGTCGTCGACCAGCTCGTTCTCGGCTGCGACATCGGTCCAATCGTCGGGCGGGAACTCGAAGGCGGTGTGATTCACCCCGACGCCGAGCGCATACGACAGGTGGCCGCCCAGGTAACCGGAGCCCATCGCCGCGCCGAGTCCGGCCATGCCGAGCAACGCGCCCCGTCCCCGCCGGCCCCGGCGACGGGCCCGGTACGACGCGCACTGCAACAGGAGCGCCGCGGCATTCCCGAGGGCATGGGCGACTCCGAGTCGCTTCTCGTCACCGTAGGTGTCGACCCAGTCCGACGCCCCCGATGCGGCCGTCGGCAACGACGCGAGGATGCCGATGCCCACGAGTCGGCGTGCGGCCACGCTGTCGTGTTTGTTGCCCAGCACGTCGAGTGCCGTCGCGCTGAGCCACGCGCCGAGGGGAACATCGGTGAGCATCGGATGCAGCTGGTGGCCCAACCACCCGCCCGACAGGGCCTGTTTGACGGTGTCAGGGCTGGTCAGCGCCTTCACCGGACCCGACAACACCTCCCCGATGTCGTCGAGCGCATCGATCTTCGAGATGTTCTCCGCGATCTCTGCCAGGAGCGTCATGGTCATCCTTTCTGCTCCGCGGAACCGTCGTTGCTCCGCGGGGCCCGAAGTGTCGACAGTGGCTTGGTGGCGAGATGTGCCACCTGCCACAGGGTAGGGCAAGATCTGCCACGATGCCCGGGGCGTCGGCCGCGACCCCGGGTGCCGGGCCGACCCGGGCATCTCCCGACATCGGGTCCATCACTACGATTGGCCCATCGTGGATGCCGACGACACGCCGACGCCTGAGTCGGACGACCACATCACGCTCGCCTCGCGGGCCGAGGCGTTCGCCGAACTGGCGGATCTCAACGACGACGACCCGCGCCGCGATCCCGAGGTCGCCGACGCACCGCCCACCGACGACGGTGGTGACCCTGCGGTTCCGGATGCCGATGCGGCGCCACCGGTCGTGGCGGTCGTGGTCGTCCACAACGCGGGCGGATGGCTCGACGACCTCCTGGGTTCGCTGGGCTCCCAGACGTACCCGAACCTCTCGGTGCTCGTCATCGACGCGGCGAGCGACATCGACCCGACGCCGCGGGTCGCCCGGATCCTTCCCGGTGCCTTCGTGCGTCGCCTGGAGTCCAACGTCGGCTACGGACCGACGATCAACGAGATCCTCGAATTGGTCAGTGGCGCATCGTTCTTCTGCATGTGCCATGACGACGTGGCGCTCGACCCCGATGCGGTGCACGAACTGGTCGCCGAGGCGTTCCGGTCGAATGCGGGCATCGTCGGTCCCAAGCTCGTGGACTGGGATGATCCCGACCTGCTGCTCAGCGTCGGGTTCACCGTCGACCGGTCCGGCGGTCGGGCTCCCTACGCCGAACACCACGAACTCGACCAGGGCCAGCACGATGCGGTGCGTGACGTGTTCGCCGTGTCGGGCGGTTGCACGCTGATCCGTTCGGACCTGTTCGCCCATCTGGGAGGATTCGACCCCGGCATCGACCTGCTGGGCGAGGACCTCGATCTGTGTTGGCGGGCCCACCTGGTGGGCGCCCGGGTCGTGGTGGCGCCCCGTGCCCGTGCCCGCCACCGGCAGGCCCTCACCGAGCGGGTCGACGCGACCGGTCTGGTGCGGGTCGACGCGGCGCACCGCCTCAGGTCGGTGCTGTCCAACTACCGACTCGGTCACCTGCTCCTGCTCGTACCACAACTTCTCGTCGTCTCGGCGGTCGAGGCGGTCATCGAGACGACGATCGGACGCCGGGAGCACGCCCGGGCGCAGTTGCGGGCATGGGGCACGAATCTCCGGGCGGTTCGCTCGATCCTCCGTTCGCGGCGCGGCGTGCGGGCGATCCGGGAGCGGAACGACCGCAGCATCGCGCAGCTCCAGACCAAGACGTGGGCCAGGCTCGACGGGCTGATCCAGGCACATCGGCGGGCGCGGGCCGAGGAGGTGCTCGCCTCGAACGATCTCACCGCCCCGACCTTCGACCATGGTCGTGACGCCCATCTCGGGGCCGACGTCGACGACGACGAGCGCGACAGCTTCGTCCGGACCGGTGCCCCACGGCGGTCCTATTCGCTCGTTTCCTGGGGCATCGTCGCCGTGGCGATCATGGTGCTGATCGGTACCCGGGAACTGTTCCTCGGTCCGCTGCCCGCGGTCGGTTCCTTCGCGGACCCTCCCGGGAGTCTGCAGGACCTGTGGCGCACGTGGCTGGGATCGTGGAATCCGAGCGGGCTCGGGTCGGCACAGTCCCCGTCGGCCGGTCTGGCCCCGATGGCCATCGTCGGATCGCTCTTCGGCGGCGCGTTCGGGTTCGTGCGACGGGCGGCGATCCTGCTGCCGATCCCGCTGGGACTGTTCGGCACATGGCGCATGGCGCGACCGTTGGGTTCCCGTCGTGCCCAACTGGTCGCGTTGGTCCTGTATGCGGTCGTGCCGGTGCCCTGGAACGCAATGGCTCACGGGGTGTGGGGCGGGCTGTTGATCTACGGCGTCGCACCGTGGTTGGTGCACACGATGCTCCGCTCGATGCGCCTCGCGCCCTTCGTGGACCGGCCCGCTCCACGGGGCGACGCGCTCCGCCCGCGGTGGTGGCCGCCGGTCCTGGGGTTCGGACTGCTCCTCGCCGTGACCGGCGCGCTCGTTCCGTCGATCGCCGCGGTCGCGGTGGTCGTCGCCGTGGGTCTGGTGGTCGGATCGCTCCTGATCGGCCGGGTCGCCGGCCTGGCGCGGCTGGCGCTCACCACGCTCGGCGCGGTCGGGATCGCGGCGGTGCTGCTCCTTCCCTGGACCCTCGTCGGCCCGGGACGTTCGGGCTGGGTGCTCGCCGGCATGGGCGGGGGCACGAACGGATGGCTCGGGTTGGACGAGGTCCTGCGCTTCGAATCGGGGCCGATGGGGGCGGGCGTGCTCGGCTACGCCGTACTGGTCGCCGCCGCGCTACCGCTGCTGATCGGTCGGGGATGGCGCTTCGCCTGGGGCGTGCGGGCCTGGACGGTCGCGGGTGCGTGTTTCACGGTGGTCTGGCTCGGCCAGCAGTCGTGGTTCGAGCTGCCGGTGCCGGTGCCGGAGGTCTTCCTGGCCCCTGCCGCGGCCGCGTTCGCGCTCGCCGTGGCGTGTGGCGCAGCGGCGTTCGAGGTGGATCTCCCCACCTTCCGCTTCGGCGGCGCGCAGGTCGCGTCCGCCGTGGCGGCGGTCGCTCTGGTGCTGGCGACGTTCCCCACCCTGGGCAATGCCACCGACGGCCGTTGGAAGATGGCGCCGGTCGGTCTCGATCAGGCACTCGACTTTCTCTCGACCCAACGCACCGCGCAGCCCTTCCGGGTGCTGTGGGTCGCGGATCCTGCGGTGATGCCGGTCGCCGGGTGGCATCTGGACGACCGCACCGACGTCGGGGTGACGAACCACGGTATGGCCACGATGGACGAACTGTGGGCGCCGGCGGACGCTCGAGGGTCGGGGTCGATCGTGGATGCACTCGATCTGGCAGCGCGGTCGGAGACGTCGCGGCTCGGTCGGATCCTGGCCGACATGGACATCCGCTATGTCGTGCTGCCCCGCCAGAACGTGCCCTTGCCGTACCGCTCGGCGGCTCATCCGCCGCCCGCCCGGCTGCTCGCAGCGTTCGACGACCAGCTCGATCTGGCACGGGTGCCGGCGAACGACGCCGTCGTCGTGTACCGCAACGAGGCGTGGCAACCCGGCCTCGGGCCCTACCCGCCGGACATGCCCCGCGGTTCTTCGGTCGGCGACGCGCTCGACGCCCCCGAGGGCCGGCGGGTGCCGGGGTCGGTCGACCCGACGGGCACGACCCGGTTCACGGTGCCCGAGGCGGGAACGCTGGCCACCGGCCGGCCGGCCGATGCGTCGTGGCGACTGCGGGTGGCGGGGCGCGCGGCGGAGCCGGTCACCTTGTGGGGCTGGGAGCAGGGCTTCGTGGTCACGCGACCGGGTGAAGCGAGCCTGACCCGGTCCGAGGGGATCCAACGTCCGCTCGTGCTGGGACTCATCTCTCTGCTCTGGTTGGGTGCGCTCGCCGGTTGGGTGTTGGGGCGCCGGAGGCGTGCCGAGGAGACCCTGGTCGACGCTGCTCCGTCCGACGAGGTCGGCGGCGCCGGTTCGCTCGTCCGTCTCGGAACGGGGAGCGCGCCCTCCGGTGTGGTCGAAGTGTCCGAGGTCCGGGTGGGTGAGGAACCCGACGACGCCGGCGCCGTCGGCTCCGATCCGGGGGGTGCAACCGACGTCGGGGCCGAAATCCGAGCCGATGCCGATGCCGAT
>JBDZUV010000047.1:15168-22580 GCA_040255345.1 Actinomycetota bacterium
TCCGGGGGGTGCAACCGACGTCGGGGCCGAAATCCGAGCCGATGCCGATGCCGATACGGACGCAGCGTCGGATGCCGATGCCGACGCCGACGCCGACAGCGGTGCCGATGCCGGGCCCGAGGCGGGGGAGGACGACCGCTGATGGCCCTCCCCGACGAACACCGTGGTTGGGCTGCGTCTTCGCCACATCGGCTGCATCGTCTCGCCGTGGTGGCGGTCCTCGTCGTGCTCGTCGTCATCGGGGCGACCGTCGACCGGCCCTCGGGCGAACGCCGACCGGTGCGTATCCCCGACCAGGTCGACCTCGCCGCGGTCGGTGTGGCCTCGTATACGACACCGTCGCGGGCACTGCGTAACCGGTCGATGCCGGTGGCGGCAGGCCTGGGCGCGGCATCCACGACGTGGTTCTGCGGCGGTGCCCCGGCGGCCGACACCACGCTCGTGTTGACCAACCGCGCCGCAGGGGCCCGGACGGCACTCGTCACCACCGTCACGTCCGGCAAGGCGCACGCCACCCGGCGGGTGTCCGTCCCGGCGCGGACCACCCGGAACCTCGCGCTGGCCTTCGCCGGGCAGGGGACGGTCGCCGCGACGGTCGAGTCCCGCCACGGTGGACTCGTCGCCGCCATGAGGATCTCGGGCGACGAATCGATGACGACCGCCGCGTGTGCCACGGCGTCGTCGGGTTCGTGGTTCTTCGCAGGTGGTGACACCCAGCGGGGCGCCACCGAGACCTTGGCGCTGTTCAATCCGTTCGAGGAACTCGCCACGGCCGACGTCACGTTCCTGACCCCCGACGGATTCCGCCGACCCCAGGCCACCCAGGGCCTCGCCGTTCCCGGCCGCAGTGTCGTGCTGGTCGACGTCGGCGGGGTGCAGAACCGCCGGAGCGATCTGGGCGCGGCGGTCACGACACGCAGCGGTCGCCTCGTGACCTGGCGGCACCAGCATTTCGACGGCACCGGACCAGACCTGGGTGACGGGTCGCCGCCCGAAGGCGTGTCGCTCACGCTGGGTGCGCCGACGCCGCTCACCCGCTTCGCCCTCCCCACGGCGGTCACCGGAGCGGGCGTCGCACCGCGCATCGTGCTCGCGAACCCCGGGGTCACCACCGCGACGGTGCGGCTCACGTTCGCCGTCGACGATCCGGCCGAGACGGGACAACCTCCCGCGACGACCATCCAGTTGTTGTCGGGCGCAGTGGAGGTGCTCGACACCCAGGCGCTCCGCCAGGTCGCCTCCGGCGTGTCGTTCAGCGTGTCGGGGCGGGTGGTGAAGGGCGGCGCGGTGGTCGCCGAATTGTGGTTCGACGGCGCGGAACCCGCGAGTGGGCACGGTTCGTTCGCCACGACCGGTTTCGGACTGGCTGCGACCTCGTGGATCGCTCCCGCGGGCCTGGAGCTTCCCGTTCTCGACCAGCTCGGGGTCGACTCGGCCGGGCGGACCGCGCAGCTCGAACTCTGGGTGATCACCGACGGCGGGCGTCGACGGGTGCGTCTGGCGGATCAGACATCGGTCGTGCCGGCGAACGGGCGGGTCACGATCGACCTCGCCGCGGCGCTCGACGGCCATCCGGGAGCGACGGTCGAGCTCACCGCTTCGACGCCGGTCACGGTGTCGAGGCTGCAGACCGGCCCCGACGAGCGCGGCCTGGTGAGCACGCCGGCGGTGCCGGTCGCCGGCGGACTCGCCGACCCGTGACGGCCGGCCGGCCCGGCCTCGCCGGTACCGCCTGACCCGCCTCGCGGACCCGGTTGCACACGGCGCTCTGGCCACAGGGCGGAGTTTCGATCGTGACGCAGAGGGGTCTGCCACCCACGGGCCGCGCGACCGACGATCGTCCCGGTTGGTCAGAACGGCGTGGCGCGGACAGACTGCGGGACGTGCTCTCCTTCGTGGTCGCCGCCGTCATCGTGATCGCCGGCATCGGCATCGCCGCCGTGATCCGGCGGCGCGACACCGGACGGATGGCGCAAGGTCCCCGCTGGAGTGTGCCGGCTCAACTCGAGCGCCGGGATTTCGCCGATCCGGACGCCGAACGCCTGGTCGTCGTGTTCTCCTCTGACACCTGTGACGCCTGTGCCAAGACCTGGACGCAGGTCAACGAACTCGTCGGAGCAGCCGCTGACACCGCGGTCGAGCGTGTGTCCTACCAGGACCGCGGTGACCTGCACGACCGGTACGGCATCGACGCGGTGCCGACGTTGCTGGTGGCAGACCGTGAAGGCGTGGTACAGCGATCGTTCGTCGGTCCGCCCGACGCCACGGAACTCGTCGAGGTGCTCGCCGGTCCGGCGCCGAGCGCCTGATCCGACCCGGTCACCCGGAGCGCCTCCGCGGTGAACGGGCAGCTCCCTCGGGCTCAGGCGGGTGGCGGATCGGGGGCGACCCCGCGGCGGTGCGCCCAGGCCGGCTGCTGTTCTTCGGCAGGCTGGTCGTCCTCGGCCGGGGCCGTGGCCTCGTCGGCTTCCGACGTGCCCACGGCCGACCTCGGGACGACAGCTTCGTCGGCGTCGACCGCCTGCCCGGACGACGGATCGTCCGAGCCGACGGCGGGAACCGCGGCATCTCCGTGCCCACCCGGGTCGCCCGTCGGTACGGTCGGCGACCCGCCACCGCCTCCGCCGGGCCGCCCGAGCTCGGTGAGGCGTTGCACCTCGGCGCCGTCGATCGTCTCGTGCTCGAGCAGTGCCCGTGCGATCAGGTCGAGGCTGTGGCGGTAGTCGGTCAGGATCCTCTGCGACCACTCCTCGGCGTCACGCAGGATCCGTTCGACCTCCTCGTCGATGACGCGGGCGGTCTCGTCGGAGTACTTGCGGGGCTGGCCGAGTTCCTCACCGAGGAACACCTCACTCTCGGAACCCCACGCCATGGGACCGACCCGGTCGGACATGCCGAACTCGCGGACCATCCGGGTCGCCAGTTCGGTCGCGTTCATCAGGTCGTTCGCGGCCCCCGACGACGACACGCCGAACACCAACTTCTCCGCGATGCGTCCGCCCATCGCCACCACGATGCGCTGCTCGATGAAGTCCTGCTCGTAGCTGTGGCGGTCTTCGGTGGGGAGTTGCATCGTCACGCCGAGGGCCATGCCCATGGGCAGGATCGTGACCTTGTGGACGGGGTCGGCCTTGGGCAGCACGGCCGCACACAGTGCGTGACCACCCTCGTGGTAGGCGGTGAGTTCCTTCTCGCGGTCAGACATCGCCAGCGATTCGCGCCGCTGACCCATCAACATGCGGTCCCGGGCGTAGTCGAAGTCGACCATCGTGACCTGCTCGCGCCCCTTGCGCACGGCGTGCAGCGCGGCCTCGTTCACGAGGTTCGACAGGTCCGCGCCACTCATGCCGGGCGTGCCACGTGCGACCACCGAGAGATCGACGTCAGGCGCGACGTCCTTGCCCTTGGAGTGGACGGCGAGCACGGCGAGCCGTTCTTCGAGCTCGGGCAGCGGCACGACCACCTGGCGGTCGAAGCGGCCAGGACGCAGCAGGGCCGGGTCGAGGATGTCGGGACGGTTCGTCGCGGCCATCATCACGATTCCCTCGGTCGCCTCGAAGCCGTCCATCTCGGCGAGCATCTGGTTCAGGGTCTGTTCACGCTCGTCGTGTCCACCGCCCAGACCGGCGCCGCGTTTGCGGCCGATCGAGTCGATCTCGTCGATGAAGATGATCGCCCGGCCCATCTTGCGGGCGGTCGCGAACAGGTCGCGTACCCGGCTGGCGCCGACCCCGACGAACATCTCCATGAAATCCGACCCGGTCACCGAGAGGAACGGCACGCCCGCCTCACCGGCGACCGCCCGGGCGATGAGGGTCTTGCCCGTTCCGGGCGGGCCGACCAGCAGGACACCCTTGGGGATGCGGGCGCCGATCCGGGCGAACTGCTCGGGGTGTTTCAGGAAGTCGACGACCTCACGGATCTCGGTCTTGACGCCCTCGTAGCCCGCGACGTCGGCGAAGGTCGTGCGCGGCGAGTCCGAGTCGTAGGTCTTCGCCTTCGAGCGCCCGACGGACATGATGCCGCCCATCTGCCCCGACGACCGTCTCATGAACCAGATGATCAACACGATCGGGAAGGCGAACATGAGCAGGTAGGGCAGGATCGTCCACAGACCGTTCTCGCTCGGTGTCGTCGTCGAGAACTTCACGTCGTGCTCGCGCAGGGTGGCCAGGTCGTCGGCCGGGAAGTCGAGCAGCCCGGTGGTGTTGAATTCGGAACCGTTGGAATAGGTGCCGCTGATGTGCCCGTTGGTGTTGTTGAACTTGACCGTCTCGACCTTGCCCGACTGCACGTCGCGCATGAACGTCGAATACGAGATGTCCTTGCCGGTACTGGTCGAGCCGAAGGCGTACAGGCCGATCACGACGACGACCACGCCGGCGAGGACCCAGATCATCCACTTCGGCCAGCCGCCCTCGAGGGGCGAACCCGACCCCGACGACTGGCCCTTGGGCCCACCCGAGGAACGCCGCGGCGGAGGCGGTGGTGGTGGTGGACCGTTTTCGGGCATGGCACCATCGTAGTGGTGACTCCCCGCCGATCCTGCCCTCGCGCGGTGAGTGGTGGTCGCCCCGACGCGCGTCGGGCGCGGCGACCGCAACCGGGCTCCGGCCCGACGACCGGCGTCGCCGTCGGATCACCCCGCGAAACTCCCAGGACCACGATTCGGCGCGTGGCCGGCGATAGCCTGAGCCGCCATGCAACGCCATTGCGCCCGTCCGGGCTGCACGACGACGGCAACCGCGACACTGACCTACGACTACGCCGGTGGCACCGTCTGGATCGACCGGTTGACCGCCGAAGCGCACCCGATGACCCACGATCTGTGCACCCGCCACGCCGATGCGCTCGGAGTACCCCGAGGGTGGCTGCTCCAGGACCGACGTCCCGCGGCGGCGCCGTTGTTCACCGATCCCCACCCTCCGCAGCACACCGGGTCGCGGGTGTCGTCCCACGCCGGACGACCGGCGCCGTCGCGCACCCTGGCGGGTTGAGCGACCCACCCGGTGCCCTCGGCCGATCCGGGGTCGCCGACGGGGCTGGTGTGCGCACGCCGGCCGAATAACCTGGCGGGCTGACCATGCCGGGCACCGTGAGTGGTGTCCACCACCGATCGAGAGAATGTGACCGGAGCCTCCGGATTGCCCACCGCACCGCCACCCCCTCCGCCTCCGCCGTCGTGGCGGGAGTCGCGGTGGGGCATCGGCGACGCGGTCTGGGGGTGGGCCGCCGCCATCGTGCTCGGTGCCCTGGTCGGCGCGTCGATCATCGCTGCCGCCGGCTACGCCGACACCGACCAGAACGACTGGCCGTTGTGGCTCGTGGCGGTCACCCAGGTGCCGCTCTGGGTGGGGCTGCTCGGCGCGCCGCTGCTCGCGGCGAGGCGCAACCGCAGCACGCTGGCCCGCGAGTTCGGCCTCGCCGTGAAGACCTCGGATGTGCCGATCGGCCTGGCGATCGGCATCGCGGGCCAGTTCATCCTCGTCCCGTTGATCTCGTACCCGTGGCTGGCGCTGTGGGACAAGACCCCCGACGATCTGTCGCACACCGCGGAGGCACTGGTGTCGAAGGCGACCGACCCGCTCGGGGTCGTGCTGCTCGTCGCGATCGTGGTCATCGGTGCACCGATCATCGAAGAGCTGTTCTACCGCGGGCTGCTGTTCCGGTCGCTGCAGAAGCTCGTGCCTCCCTGGGCGGCGATCGTGCTGTGCGGACTCGTGTTCGGCGCGTCGCATTTCCAACTGCTCGGCCTTCCGGCGCTGGCGGTGTTCGGCATGGTGCTCGCCTTCATCGCGTACCGGACCGGGCGACTCGGTATGGCCATATCGGCGCACTTGAGCTTCAATGCCGTGACCGTGTGGTTTCTGCTGCGGTGATGGGAGATCTGTCGCGGTGATGGGAGAACAGACGTGACCGAGCACGAAGACGCGACCCCCGACGCGACGGGGCACACATCCCGCGGAGGCGACCCGCGCCGGGGTGAGCCGCTCGACGATCTGTTGGCGCCGATCGAGATTCCCGACGACGCTCCAGCGGCCGGCGACCCGCCCGATCATGCGACCGGGTCGGTCGTCACGCCGGGACGAGCGGACGCGCCCGGCCAGAGCCGGTCCACGGGCGGCCCGGTCGTGGGCTCCACCGATCTGGACGGTGCCGACACCGACGTCGCTCGCGCTGACCGCGACGCGGCCGATCGCGACGACCCCGGGCGCGACGATCCCGAACGCGACGACCGCGAACGCAACGACGCGGTGGCGATCGCGGAGGCGAAGCTGCTCCGCGCCGCCGATTCCTGGGACGACCTGGTCGTCCCGGTCCAGAGCGCCCGGTCCGAACGCGCCGATCTGCCGCCACTCGAGCCTGGCTGGGCGGCGAACCGCACGCGGCTGGTCGCCTGGATCTCGCGGATCCTGCGCCAGCCGTTCTCGTCGTGGGTGACGCTCGTGATCGTCGTCGCCGCCTCCGGGTACATCCTGGCGAGCCTGCACCCGGACCTGCTCCTGCGCAACACCACCCCGACCGGTGGTGACATGGGTGCCCACGTGTGGGGTCCGATGTACCTCATGCGGCACGTGTTGCCCGAGTTCCGATTCACCGGTTGGACACCGGACTGGTACGCGGGTTTCCCGGCCTTCGGCTACTACATGGTCGTACCCGCCTATGCGATCGTCGCGATCACCAAGGGCGTTCCCGGGTTCGGGGCGGTCCCGGCCGTGCTGGTGTCGGCGGCGATCACGGTGTCGGGGTTCGTGTCCCGTCGTCTCTTCGCCGCCCGCAAGGTGCTGGCCGTCATCGGCCTGATCCTGGTCGTCGTGTCGATCCCGGTGCCCTACAACATCGCCTTCAAGCTGGTGACGGTGCTGGGACTGGTCACCATGCCGATCTCGGCATGGGCGTTCGCGAAGCTCGCCGACCTGCGTTTCCCGGCGCCGCCGATCTTCGCCGCCGCCGCGCTGGTGTTCGTCTACAACCGCGAACCACTGGTCCGTTATCCCTCCAGCGGTGACCTGATCGGCACCGGCAACATCATCGGCGGCAACCTGTTGTCGACGATGGCAGGCGAGTACTCGTTCTCGATCGCGTTGTCGTTGTCGCTGGTGTACTTCGGGGTGTTGGCCCGGGCGATGCGGACCGGGCGTCACCGCGCCCTGGCGGCCGGGCTGCTCGCCCTGGTCGGGTTGTGCCACCTGTTGCCGTTCTTCTTCGCCTTGTTGTTGACCGTCGTGTTGTTCGCACTGCGGCCGTCGTTCGGGCGGTTCAAGATGATCGTCGTGATCGGCGTGGTCGCCGGCGCGCTGGCGGCGTTCTGGATGCTGCCCTTCTACTGGTTCCGCCGGTTCACGATCGACATGGGTTTCGAGCAGTTGCCGCCCGAAGGTCTGGGGTATGTCGACTACCTGTTTCCCAGC
>JBDZUV010000048.1:0-22333 GCA_040255345.1 Actinomycetota bacterium
CGCGCGCTGGTGGCCGACCACGCAGATCGCCTCGGAGCCGACGTGCGAGCTCGATTCGCCCGAGCCGCGGAGCTCACCGATGCCCATGTCGACGCGGTGCGGCGTCGACGCGTGAGTTGGCAGGACGAACTGGCCACGACGCTGGCCGGTGTCGACGCGCTCGTGCTGTGTGGCCTGCCGTCGTTTCCGCCGCTGTTGCACGACGTCGACCCTGCATCGAACGTCGCGGCGGTCGCGGTGAGCTTCGCCGGGTTCCCTGCGCTCTGCCTGCCCGTACCGACTCTGGACGGCCCGCCGACCGTGGTGGGGACGCCTCATCCGGCGTCGCTCCAAGTGGTCGGCCCACCGGAATCCGAAGAGCTGCTCGTGGGCATCGGTGCCGTGCTCGGGGCTGCGCTCGCCGCGGTGGGGGACTCCACGTGGTGACCCGTGGCGACTTCGCCACTCGTTCGATTCCTGTGTCGATGACGTGTGGAATGATACCCCGAGGGGTATGCTGGACCCATGGCCACCCAAACGATCACCGACGACACGTTCGCATCCACCGTCTCCGACAACGATATCGTCCTGCTCGACTTCTGGGCGTCGTGGTGCGGACCGTGCCGGGCGTTCGCACCGGTGTTCGAGGAGTCCTCGAAGACCCATCCCCACATCGTGTTCGGCAAGGTCGACACCGAGGCCGAGCCCGTGCTCGCCGCCCAGTTCGGCATCCAGTCGATCCCGACGCTCATGGCGTTCAGAGAAGGGGTTCTCGTGTTCTCCCAGCCCGGGGCGCTGCCCGGGGAGACCCTCGAGAAGGTCATCGAGGCGGTCGAGGAGCTCGACATGGACGAGGTCCGTGCCCAGATCGCCGAGCACCAGCACGGGCACGCCCAGGAGCTCGAGTCCGAGCCGCACGCATGACCGACGCCACCGATGATGACCGTCGCCGGGTCGTGAACCGACTGCGGCGTGCCCGCGGGCAGCTCGACGCCGTCATCGACGCGGTCGAATCCGAGCGACCGTGCCGTGACGTGATCACCCAGCTCGCCGCCGTGTCGAGTGCGCTGGACCGGGCCGGCTACACGATCATCGCCGGCGCCATGAAAGGTTGCGTCGCCGACGCCGACGGCATCAATCGCGCAGAAGGCCTCACCAGCGACGAGTTGGAGAAGCTCTTCCTGTCGTTGTCGTGACCAGAACGCCCGCGCCGACCGGCTCGGGCATCCAGACCGAACACACCGGACGTTCCCATGTGCAGACCCGTGAAGTGCCGAACCTGTGGCAAGACGACCTGGGAGGGATGTGGTGACCACGTCGATGAGGTGCGCGCCGGCGTCGCCCCCGAAGACTGGTGTGAAGGACACCCCTCCACCGAGCCGGAGGGCGGACGCTGGTCACGCCGGTTCACGCAACGCTGAGGGTTCCACGTGTTCTTCCGCCAGTACGACCTCGCCTGCCTCTCGCTGTACAGCTACCTGATCGGTGACCGCGGGTCGGGCCGGGCCGTCGTGGTCGACCCCCAACGGGACATCGACGTCTACCTGGCGGACGCCGCGACCGAAGGCCTGCGGATCGAACGGGTCATCGAGACGCACTTCCACGCCGATTTCGTGTCGGGACATCTCGAGATGGCCGACGCGACCGGTGCGGTGATCTCCTATGGCCCTGGCGCACAGGCCGACTTCGCCATCGAGAACCTCGCCGACGGCCAGGTCATGAGCCTCGGCACGGTGGAGCTGGAGTTCCTGCACACGCCCGGTCACACCCCCGAGTCGATCTCGATCGTGGTGCGCGAACGACCCGGAGCCGAGCCGTCGGCGGTGTTGACGGGCGACGCCCTGTTCATCGGCGACGTCGGCAGACCCGATCTGTTGACCTCGGTCGGTCACCGCGCGGACGACCTGGCCCGCATGTTGTACGCGTCGTTGCACGACAAGCTGCTGATGCTGCCGGACGACACGGGGGTGTATCCCGCGCACGGCGCCGGGTCGGCCTGTGGCAGACACCTGTCGACGGCGGCCTCCTCCACGATCGGTGAGCAGCGTGCCACCAACTACGCCCTGGCCGACATCGACGTCGACACCTTCGTCGAGCTGATCACCGCGGGCCAGAGCGTCGCGCCGTTGTATTTCGCGTTCGCCGCCGACGAGAACCGTCGCGAACGCGACCGTTTCGAGACCGACGAACCGGTGCCCGCGGTCGGCCTCGCCGACGCAGTCGCCTCGGCTCGTCACGGCGCCGTGCTGGTCGACACCCGATCGCCGGAGTCGTTCGCGTCGGGGCATCTCCGCGGCTCGGTCAACGTCGGGCTCGACGGTCGCTTCGCCGAGTACGCCGGCAACGTCATCCGGGCCGGGCAGCCTCTCGTCGTGCTGGGGGATCCCGGCCGGGCGGCCGAGGCGCGGGTCCGTCTCGCCCGGATCGGCTTCGACCGGGTCGTGGGCGTGGTCGACGACGTGGAGTCTGCGCTCGTCGCCGAACCCGGCTACGCCGAGTCGGCCGTACGGCTCACCGCACACGACCTCGCCGCATGGTTGGCCGACGAACCCGGCCTGCAGGTCGTCGACGTGCGTGGACCGGGTGAGATCGATGCGACCGGCACGCTGCCCGGAGCGGTGGCGGTGCCCCTGCCCTCGTTGCTCGACACGATCGAGGCGACCGCGGACGCCGTGGTGCGCCTCGACCCCGGGGCGACCACGGTCGTGTACTGCGCCGGTGGCTATCGCTCGTCGATCGCCGCGTCGGCGATGCGTGCCCATGGGTTCTCCCAGGTCGTCGACCTCATCGGTGGCCACGACGCCTGGGAACTCGCAACCGGCAGCACCGCCTGACCGGGCCGGGTACGCTCACGCCGTGCGCATGCGCCTGGAGCCCGTCGACGATTTCCTGCACGAACCCGAGGCGTCGGAGAACTACAACGAGAGCCGCTACTACAACTTCTTCGACCGACCCACCGGCTTCGGTGGTTGGGTGCGCCTCGGCAACCGGGTGCACGAGGGCTACGCGGAACTCTCGGTGTGTCTGTACCTGCCCGACGGGCGGGTCGGCTTCATCTACGACCGTCCGAAGATCACCAGCAACGCTGCGCATGACGCCGGTGGGCTGGCCTTCGAGGTGGTCGAACCGTTCGTGACCCATCGGATCGCCTTCGACGGCAGGGTGTGCGTGCTCCACGAACCCCGCGAGATGGCCGAACCGCGTGAGGCGTTCGCGAACAACCCGTTTGCGCCGTGCACGATCGCCTTGCGCCTCGATGCGGTCGGCCCCATCCACGGTGGCGAACCCGTCTCCGACGACGGCGCACGAATCGACGGCGACCCGGCGAAGATGTTCGCCCGGGGCCACACCGAACAGCACATGGCGGTGAGCGGCACGGTGCACGTCGGTGAGGAGCGATTCGAACTCGGCGACGGTCTGGGCATGCGGGACCACTCCTGGGGGCCGCGCTACTGGCAGAACGTGTGGTTCTACCGGTGGCTCACGGTGAACCTGGGCCCGGAGTTGGGCATGGGCTGCACCATCGGCGGCGACGAGGCCGGCACCGTCGGTGCCAGGGGATTCGTGTATGACCGGGTCCGCTACGGCGACGAAAAGATCGCAGTGATCCGTGAAGCCACGATCCATTCGGATTACGACGACGAGCTGGTGCCCTCGGCCAACACGCTGGTGGTGGCCACCGACGATCACACCTATGAGCTCAGCGGCCAGATCTGGTCGACCATCCCGTTGCGGAATCGCCGTGAGGGCCTGGTCACCCGCATCACCGAAGGAGCGACCCGCTGGTCATGTGACGGGCTCACCGGAACCGGCATGTCCGAATACCTCGATCAGATCGTCGATGGCGTCCCGGTCGGCACCCGACACGGTTGGTGAGTTGCTCGGGGCCGCGCTGGCCCCGGTGCTCGGCGAAGACGCCGTCATCGGGGACCTGCGGCGCCTGAGCGGCGGCGCCTCGAAGGAGACCTGGGCGTTCACCGCCGGGGGAGCGCCGCTGATCCTGCGGCGTGACCCGCCCGGACGTCCCGGGGTGCGCGGCGGGATGCGCAACGAAGTCGATGTGCTGCAGGCGTGCCACCGCGCCGGTCTGGCCGTTCCCGCGGTGGTTCTCTACGACGACGAGGGCCGGCTGGGCACGGCGGGGATCGTGATGCGCGCCGTGCCAGGCGAGGCGATTCCCCGTCGGATCCTGCGCGACGACGCCTTCGCCGGCGCCCGGTCGGTGCTCACCGGTCAGGTCGCGCGGTTTCTCGCGGGTCTGCACGCGATCGATCCGGCCGAGGTCCCGGGCATCGCCACGACCGACGACCTCGCGAACTACCGAGCCGCGTACGACTTCGTCGACGACACCAGCCCCACCTTCGACCGGGCGTTCGCCTGGCTCGACGCCGACCGGCCCGCCGCCCCACGCCACGTGATCGTCCACGGTGACCTGCGCATGGGCAACGTCATCGTCGACGACGACGGCATGGCGGCGGTCGTCGACTGGGAGCTGATGCACCTGGGTGATCCCGTCGAGGACCTCGCATGGTTCTGTGTGAAGGCGTGGCGGTTCGGGTCCACGCTCGGCGCCGGAGGGGTGGGCGAGATCGAGGCGTTCCTCGCCGCGTACGAAGACGCGTCGGGCTTCCCGGTCGACCGCGCCGCGTTCGATTGGTGGTTGGTCGCCAAGACCCTCACCTGGGGCGTCATCGCGATGGGGCAGGCCCACGCGCACCTGTCGGGCGTCGTGCGCTCCCACGAACTGGCCGCGATCGGTCGCCGGGTCGCCGAGACCGAGTGGGATCTCGTCGAACTGCTCGCGCCCGACCAAGCCGCCGCGGTGCCGGCTGCGGCCGCGCCGGTCGCGGTGTCGCCCGACGACCCGCCCGAGCGTGACGACGGGTCGGCGTACCCGAGGCTCGACGGCGACGATGACCCGGGAATCTGGGGGCGCCCCACCGCCCGGGAACTGCTCGATGCGGTGCAGGAATTCCTGCGCGGCGACCTGCAGGCCCAGACCGAGGGGCGCCTCGGCTACGACGCCCGGGTCGCCGCGAACATGTTGGGCATCGTGGCGCGGCAGCTCGCGCTCAGCGACGCGGGCGACGTACCGCACTATGACCGCACCGGCCCGGACGGGCAGGCGAGTTGGGCGTCGATCGCACGGGTCGTGCACGCGAAGCTCACCGTCGCGAACCCGAGGTACGTGTCGGGCGCCACGCCCGACACACACCGAAACCCCGAGATCCGATCCTGAACCCTCGCGTTCCGGCGCGCTTCCCGGGGCGTTCTCGAACTGGGCGCGATGCGCCGGTCGCTTGCGAGATCTGGCGCGATCCGCCGTTGTGGCGGCCGAGAGCGGCTTGTCGCTGCGGCATCGGCACGAGGTCGCTCCAGATTTCGTGTCGGGTTCTGCTCGATCGATCGGCGGACGAGGGGATCGCGCCCGTTGCGCCGTAGTTTCACAGGGTGGTCGATGTGCAGCCCGAACGGTCCCAGCCTGCGAGACATCGATCGGTGGTGGGCGGCGAGTCGGGTCCGGTCGTCGACGGTGAGGGCGACGCCGACCGGGTGAGCGACCGTCGCGGGGCGAGCGACCCGGGCGGTGTCACCGCGGGCCAGGCGGCGGTGTTCGCCGTCGTGGCGGTGGCCCTGTTGATGTCGACGCTGGACATGACGATCGTCGCGACCGCCCTGGAATCGTTGCAACGCGGGCTGGACACCTCGGTCGCCTGGGCGGGCTGGACGATCACCGCGTACAGCCTCGGCATGGTGCTGATGCTCCCGTTGTCGGGAAAGCTCACCGAACGGCTCGGTTCCCGTCGGGTGTTCCTCGGCTCGATCATGGTGTTCACGGCGTCGTCGCTGCTGTGTGGGCTCGCCACCGACATCTACCTGCTGATCGTGTTGCGGTTCGTCCAGGCGCTCGGCGGCGCAGGGTTCACGCCGTCGGCGACCCGCATCGTGGTGGAGCATTTCGGGCCTTCCCGTGACAAGGCCGTGGGCCTGTTCGGCACGTTGTTCACCTCGGGGGCGATGATCGGACCGGTGCTCGGCGGCCTCATCGTGTCGGGGTGGTCGTGGCGGGGCGTGTTCCTGGTGAATGTCCCACTCGGGATCGTGCTCATCCCACTGTGTCTGCACTTCATTCCAGCCGACCGCCTGCCGGCCCGTGCCGACGGCGCGGTCAGAGGAGGATTCGACCTTCCCGGAGTCGCCTACGCCGGCATCGGCTTGGCCTCGGCGATGGTCGGTTCGAGCCTGCTCGGAGACGCGCCGTCCCGTTGGATCGCGCTCATCGCGGGGTGCGCGGTGGCGTCGGTGGCCGGGCTGTGGGCTTTCGCCCGACACATCGAGCGGGCGGACGACCCGCTGATCGCCCCACGCCTGATCTCCGGGAAGGGGTTCGCCGCCGTGAACGTCATCAACGTCCTCTACTCGGGGGGTGCGATCGGTCTGATGGCCCTCGTGCCGTTGTACGCGACGACCCGGTACGGCATCGACGCGTTCGGGTCGGGGACGTTGCTCGCGGCCCAGGGAGTCGCCGCGGTCGTGTTGTCGACCCTGGGCGCATTCGCGCTGCGTCGCACCGGTTACCGGTTGCCGTTGTACGTGACCGCCGTGTTCGTGGTGCTGGGCATGATCTGTCTGGCCCTGCCGGCCCAGGGGATGTCGCCGTACGCGTGGTTGGCGATGGGTGCCGCGCTCGTCGGCATCGGCCTGGGCGTGGCCAGTCCCGCGTCGCGGAACGCCGGGTTGCAGCTGCTGCCGGACCAGGCCGCGCCGATCGCCGCGGTACGGACGACCGGTCTGCAGGTCGGTTCGATCGCGACGGTGTCGGCCGCCACGGCGGTGATCGGGGCCGCGTCGGACCCGGCGGTGGCCCAGGCGTGGGCGTTCGTGGTCTTCGCGGCGTTGACCGTGTGCATCGGGGTGCCCGCGGTGCGGCGCATCCCCGAGCACCGCGGCTCGTGGTGATGGGTCCCGGTCAGCCGACCGGGGATCACCCGTTCACTCGGCGAGGGCCTTGGCCTTGAGGATGTCGAACTCGGCCTGGTCGATCGTGCCGGCATCGAGGAGCGCCTTCGCCTGGGCGATGGCATCCGCTGGCGAGGCGCCGGCGGTCTGGCGGATGTACTGGCGTACGTCTGCCTCGGCGGCGGCGTGCTCGGCCATCGAGCGCTCGGCCATTCCCTTGCCGTTGGCGATCAGGTACACGAGCAGGCTGAGTAGCGGCAGGATCAGCAGGAACAGCACCCACACGGCCTTCATCGCGCCGCTCATCTCCTTGTTCCTGAACAGGTCGACGATCACGCTGAACAACATCATCAGATACATCAGCATGAAGAACACGCTGAGTACGGTCCACAGCAACGATCCGAGAGATACGTCGGCTAGCAGCATCAGAGGATCCTTTCGTTCACGAATGGCCAGGTTCGGTCCCCGCCGGTCGCAGCAGCATAGGCCGTATTTGTATCGGACGGGGCCGATCGACGCCGTGAAGTCCCGAAAGACGCCGAAACCCCCAGGTCTGTGACCTGAGGGTTCGTGGGTGGAGCTATGGGGAATCGAACCCCGGACCTTCGGTCGCTGTTCGTCCTCGATCCGCCGACCGACTGTCGGGCGTGTACGTGCCCATGACCCGTGGGCGTCACTGCAACGACGCCTTCGTGGTGGTGGACGAGGACACCGACGCGGTCGACCTGCTGCGTCGCCCGGTGGACGGAGACTGGTTCGGCCGCTCCGCCCTGGTCGTCCGAACTGAACTGTTCGACCCGGACGCGCCCGCCCGGCGACGTGCGCCGATGGTTCTCGGCGGTGAGCTGGCCGCAGGTGATCCTCTGTCGCTCCCCGGTGGTGCCTCGGGACCGAGCATCGACGAGCCCGAGAATCGGCCTGAGCCATGAACTTCAGGTGGCGGCGGTGCTGTACCCTGTTATGACATACTTGTTTTAGGAGGTCCGCCAGAAAACAAGTATGTCATATCCCCTGTTCCACCCCCGTTCCGAGTTGCCCGCACCCGATTCCCTGACCGAGGACGAGTTCAAGCGCGCGTTTCCCGGCGAAAGCGAGTACGTGGAGTTCAAGAAGGGCATCTCGAGTAAGGACCTCCAAAAGCCGGTCGTGGCGTTTTCGAACACCGACGGAGGGGTCGTACTCCTGGGTGTGACGAGAGACGGTCACGCCATGGGCGTTCCACACCCTGGCGAGGCCGCGCGGGAAGCGCATCAGGCTGTGAGGAACGTGGCGAATCCGGGCCGCTACGACATTCGAGAGCTGCGGGTGGGCGATGGCACCACCCTGGTCGTCGCGATCAGCCGCCGGGTCGAGGGATTCGCTCAGCTGTCAAATGGGGCAGTGCTCGAGCGTCGTGGTGCTTCGAACGTCGCGCTTCTCGGTGTGGATCTGTCCCGGTTCCTCAATCGTCGGACGTTCACACATTTCGAGAGGCAGCCTTCTCCGATCGACGCGGCCCGAATGGATCCTGGCCTGAGAGAGCGACTCCGTGAAGTGTTCGGTTGGCCGGGCAGCGGTCTGGCAGAGAGGCTCGAGGAAGAGGGTTTCACGATTCGAGACGGCTCGAATGAGATGCTGACGACGGCAGGCGTGTTGTTGCTCGTGGCCGATCCGGAGCAGATGGGTGGACGTCCGTTCATCGACGTCCGTCGCTACGCACCCGGTGAGGATGACCCGGATCGGACGTGGAAGATCGGTGGTCCGGTCGATGCCCAGATCACCGAGGCGACGGAACTCGTTGCCGCGGAATTGGGGACCGTGAGTGCCGTGGTCGGTGCGACCCGGGTCGAGCTTCCGCGCCTTCCGCCGAGAGCACTTCGGGAGGCGATCGCGAACGCGGTCGCTCACCGTTCGTACGAGCTCACGGGTACCGCCATCCGGATCGACATTCGTCCGACGCACGTCGTGATCGAGTCTCCGGGAGGCCTGCCCGAGCCGGTCACGATCGAGAACCTTCGTGATCAGCAGGCGGCACGAAACGATCTTGTTCTCCGAACGCTGCGGCGTCTCGGGCTCGCCGAAGATCAGGGCAAGGGGATCGATCGGATCCAGGACGACATGACGATGAACCTGCTCGATTCCCCTCGGTTCGCGAGCGATGGATCGTCGTTCTCCGTGACGCTCGGACTGGACGCGGTGGTGACGCAACGTGAGCGTGCCTGGGTCCATTCGTTGATCGGGGATGACGCGATCGACGCCCGATCGGCGCTGGTCATCGTCGAGGTTGCTCGAAAGACACGGGTGACCAATCGAGACATACGCAGCGTGCTCAACATCGACAGCACAGAAGCCCGCGCGATCTTGCAGGCATTGATACATGCGGGGATCCTCCGCCAGATCGGCATCCGCGGTGGGGCCGAATACGAGCTTTCCGAGGAGACCCCAGTCGATGCGCGTATCCGATACAGCGCCGCCGACCTCGATGCGGAAGCGATGGCGCTCGCCCTCGAGGCGCCGCTGACCAACATGCGTCTGCGCGAACGTACCGGTGTCGATGCCAACACGGCCCGGCAGGTTTTCAAGCGCCTCGTCGATCAAGGTCGGCTCGTGAAACGTGGTTCGAGGCGTGGGACGCGCTACGAGGAGCCCGACGGGTAGCGTCCGTCACCCACAGAGCCTGCCGGCGCGGCCTGGAGTGGGCGAGTTCAGAAGGTGACGCAGATGTTCGGAACTGGATTTGGCGCGGGTGGGTTTCCGCCTGGCGAACTCGAACAGCGACGGTAGGCCATTCTCAGCTGGATTGGCGGCGCTGCCCCTCGGATTTTCGGGTCTGCTTCGCGCTCCCGCGGCTGGGGCGCATCGTGGATGTCGCGGCGGGCGTTGTGGTAGGCGAGATCGACGTTCGTCGGTCCGCTGCAGATGGTCCCCTCGAGGACCCCGCCCACGTTCGGACTCGGGGCCGCCTGCACCCCGGCCGCCGCGGCCGACTCACGGGCCCAGAGCAGGTCGCGCACGTCCTTGCGGGTCGCGTCCCGCGCGTAGAGGCGTACGCACGCCCAAGTGACGCCGAAACCCCCAGGTCTGTGACCTGAGGGTTTGTGGGTGGAGCTATGGGGAATCGAACCCCAGACCTCTTCCATGCCATGGAAGCGCTCTACCAACTGAGCTATAGCCCCGAGTGTGGTTCGCCAACTCTACCAGTCGGCATCCCGACGGTGAACTCAGCGGGGGCGGAGCACGAGCTGGGTCTGAGTGGTCTTGGCGACCGGGCCGTCCGCGGTGGCGAGGTCGGTCTCGACCACGATCGTGGTGCGGCCCGCGTGCAGGATCCGCGCGTTCGCCGTGAGCGTGCCGCGGCGCGCCGCACCGAGAAAGTTCGTCTTCGACTCGATCGTCGTCGTGCCGACCGCACCCTCGGGCAGGTTCAGGTACGCCAGCATCGCCCCCGCCGCATCGGCCAGTGCCATGACCACACCGCCGTGGATCACGCCGTCGGCGGTGCACAGGGCCTGTGACCAGGGCACCGACACCACGACCGAGGCGTCGTCGACCCGATCGGCGACGAACCCCAGCGTCGCGCACATCGGCATCGCCGCGCGCAGGTAGCCGGTCGGGTCCACGGCGACGGCTCGGAGCGCGTCCGCACCGGGAGGTTGCACGTCGGGGGTCGTCACGTCGACGCCGACCGTACCGGGATCGACGGCGCGCAAACCCGCCGAGCGTGGCGGATCGCTCCAGATCCGACAGCGGGGACGAATGGGGTCGCCTTCACGGTCGAGGTCACCGGCGGGCTCACTTGACCACCAGGTTCACCAGACGACCCGGGACGGCGATGACCCGGGCGACCTCCGCGCCGTCGAGCAGCTCGGTGATGCGCCCGTCGGCCAGGGCCGCGGCCTCGAGCAGATCGGGGGTCGCATCGGCGGCGACGGTGACGTGACTCCGCACCTTGCCGTTGATCTGCACCGGCACCTCGATGGTCTCGGAGACCAGCAGCGCCGCGTCGGCGACCGGGAAGTCCTCCCAGGCCAGAGACGACGCGTGCCCGAGCCGCTCCCAGAGTTCCTCGGCGATGTGCGGTGCCAGCGGCGCGAGCGCGAGCACCATCGGCTCGACGGCGTCTCGGGGCACGCCGTCGGGGAAGGTGCTGATCAGATGGTTGTCGTACTCGGTGATCCGGGCCACCACGGTGTTGAACCGCAGCGAGTCGTACCCCTCGCGGGCCGCATCGATCATGCGGTGCAACGCCCGTAACGTCTCCGGGGCGACCGCTTCGTCGCTGACCGTGACCGCGCCGGTGTCTTCGTCGATCACATTGCGCCAGATGCGTTGCAGCAAGCGGTGCACCCCGATCACGTCGCGGGTGTTCCACGGGCGGCTCTGGTCGAACGGGCCGGTGAACATCTCGTACAGCCGTAGGGTGTCGGCGCCGTACGCCTCGTACATCTCGTCGGGCGTGACCGAGTTCTTCAGGCTCTTGCCCATCTTGCCGTACTGACGATGCACCGGCTCACCGTCGTAGGTGTAGGTGCCATCGTCGCCTTCGACCACATCGGCTGCGGGCACATGGAAGCCCCGGTCGTCGGTGTACGCATAGGCCTGCACGTAGCCCTGGTTGAACAGGCGGTGGAACGGTTCGAGCGACGAGACATGCCCCAGGTCGAAGAGCACCTTGTGCCAGAAGCGGGCATACAACAGATGCAACACCGCATGTTCGACGCCACCGACGTAGAGGTCCACCCCGCCCGACTCGCCCGCCGCCCGTGGACCCATCCAGTACGCCTCGATTTCGGGGTCGACGAACACGTCGGTGTTGTTCGGGTCCAGATAGCGCAGCTCGTACCAGCACGACCCGGCCCACTGGGGCATCGTGTTGGTCTCACGGCGGTACGACCGTGGCCCGTCGCCGAGGTCGAGGGTGACCTCCAGCCAGTCGGTCGCACGGGCGAGCGGTGGTTCCGGGAGCGCATCGGGGTCGTCGGAAACCCGGGGGGTGAAATCGTCGATCTCGGGCAGCGTCACCGGGAGCTGGTCGGCCGGTACGGCGTGCGGGAACCCCTCGGCATCCCAGACGATCGGGAACGGCTCGCCCCAGTACCGCTGACGGGAGAACAGCCAGTCCCGCAACTTGTAGGTGACCGTGGCCCGACCGGTGCCCTGCACGCCGAGCCACGCGGTGATCGCGGCCTTCGCTTCTGGCACGGCCATCCCGTCGAGTGACACGTCGTCGTTGGCCGAGGCGGTCGCGGTACCGTCCCCGGTGAACGCACCGGGCCACAGCTCGACACCGGCACCATCGTCGAGTCCGTGCCCGGCGAACCACGATGCCGGCGGGTGCACGACCTCGACGATCCCCAGGCCGAAGGTCTTCGCGAACGCGAAGTCCCGCTCGTCGTGTGCGGGGACGGCCATGATCGCTCCGGTTCCGTAGCCGGTCAGGACGTAATCCGCGATGAACACCGGCACCGGGTCGCCGTTGACCGGATTGATCGCGAAGGAACCGGTGAACACGCCGGTCTTGGTGTGGGACTCGGCCTGACGGTCGCGCTCGGACCGTCGGGCGGTGGCGGCGCGGTACGCCGCGACCGCGGCCCGAGGGTCGGGGGCACCTCCGGTCCATTGCGTCGGGGTACCCTCGGGCCAGGCTGCGGCAGTCCATGCGTCGACGAGATCGTGTTCGGGCGCCAAGACGACGTAGGTGGCACCGAAGAGGGTGTCCGGTCGGGTGGTGAAGACCTCGATCGACCGCCCGGCCCCGTCCGCGGCGAACGACACGGTCGCGCCCGTCGAACGTCCGATCCAGTTGCGCTGCATCGCCTTGATCGGTTCGGGCCAGTCGAGGAGGTCCAGGTCGGCGAGCAGCCGCTCGGCGTAGGCGGTGATGCGCAGCATCCATTGGCGCAGCGGTCGTCGTACCACCGGGAAGTTGCCCCGTTCCGAGCGCCCTTCGGCATTGACCTCTTCGTTCGCCAGCACCGTTCCCAGCCCGGGACACCAGTTCACCGGTGCCTCCGAGACGTACGCGAGACGATGGGCGTCGACGACCCGCCGCCGCTCGGAGGCGTCAAGGTCGGACCACGCGGTGCCCTGGGGCAGCGTCCCTGCGGCGGGTTCGCGGTCGCCCGCGTCGAGTTCGATGATCAACTCGGCGATCGGCCGCGCCCGGCCGGCTTCGGCGTCGTAGAACGATTCGAAGAGTTGCAGGAAGATCCACTGGGTCCAGCGGTAGTACTCCACGTCGGTGGTGGCCAGCACCCGCCGTCGGTCGTGACCCAGACCGAGGCGGGCGAGCTGGCGGGACATGTTCGCGATGTTCGCCTCGGTGGTGACGCGTGGATGCTGGCCGGTCTCGATCGCATACTGCTCGGCCGGCAACCCGAACGCGTCGTAACCCATGGTGTGCAGCACGTTGTGCCCGGTCATCCGCTTGAAGCGGGCGTAGACGTCGGTGCCGATGTAGCCGAGCGGATGGCCGACGTGCAGACCCGAACCGCTCGGGTACGGGAACATGTCGAGCGCGAAGAACTTCGTCCGGTCGCCCACCCGCGCGAATCCCTCCGAGAGGTCCCCGGTGGGGTTGGGTGCATCGAACGTGCCCTCGTCGGCCCATCGCCGCTGCCACTTCGCCTCGATCTCCTCGGCGAGCGCGGCGTCGTAGCGGTGGAGCGGAGTCTCGTCGCGGTGCGTCACCTGGTGTACCTCGGCCATGGGTTTCACGGTAGTGGCCCCACGGTGTGCGGCCCGGGCTCGGTGGCGCCGGGGAACAGACCGGTGTGACAGGTGTCTCCGCGCGTGGCCGGAGTCGAGGTAACTCCACCCGGCCGCCGGTGGTCTGACGCTGCGATGCGAAACCTGGTGAGACGACTCGAAGACGCGGCGACGACGACCGACCGGGGGGTGACCTTCGTGTGCGAGGACCCGCCCATCAGGTTGAGTTGGGCCGAACTGCACGAAGAGGCGACCCGGGTGGCGGTGGCACTCGCCGCCCACGGGGTCGGTGTCGGGGACCATGTGGCGCTGCTGGGACCCACGAGCCGCAAGTTGGTCACCACGATCCGAGCGGTGTGGCTCGCGGGGGGCGGCGTGGTGGTGCTGCCCCTTCCCATGCGGATGAGTTCGGTCGAGGCGTTCGTGGCACAGACACGCAAGCGGGTACTCGATGCCGACATCGCCCTGCTGGTGATCGACGACCAGCTCGCCCCCTTCGTCGACGAACAGCCCGGCGACCCGGCCCGGATCAGCTTCGACGCGCTGGTCGCCGACGGCGCCGGGGGTTGGGCGGCCCCGCCCGACGACCCCGAGCGCCTCGCGATCCTGCAGTACACGAGCGGGTCGACGTCGGACCCCAAGGGGGTCATGTTGCCCGAACGGACGCTGCTGGCGAACCTCGACGCCCTGACCACGGCCGGTCGTCTCGACCAGGAGGGCCCCGACGTGTTCGTGTCGTGGCTTCCGCTGTACCACGACATGGGTCTGGTCGGGATCCTGAGCACGGCCATGGCATTCGGGAACGAGCTGGTCCTGGCGTCACCTCAGGACTTCATGGCGTCACCGTCGCGCTGGGTGCAGTGGTTGTCGGACCACGGCGGCACCCTGACGGCCGCGCCGAACTTCGCGTACGTCCTCGCTGCGAGGGCGATGGAACGCCTCGACGGGCTGGATCTGTCCCGTGTGCGCCTGGCGATCAACGGCGCCGAACCCGTCGACACCGCGGCCGTCGAGCGTTTCGTGGCCGCCGGCGCGCGTCATGGACTGCGCCCCGGGTGCGTGTTCCCGGCGTTCGGCATGGCCGAGGTGGGCATCGCCGCCACCTTCGGCCGGCCACTCACCGGGCTGGTGACCGACACCGTCGACCAGCGGGTGCTGGAGACCGAACGCTATGCCGCACCGGTCGACGCCACCGTCGACGGTGCACGGGCGTTCGCCCGGTTGGGGCGTCCCGTGCCCGGCCTCGAGTTGCGGATCGTCGACACCGAGACCGGCGCGCCGATGGGCGACCGCGAGGTCGGTGAGCTGCAACTGCGCGGCACCTCGGTGACCACGGGCTACTACCACCGTGACGACGTCGACGCGGAGCGCTTCATCGACGGATGGCTCCGCACCGGCGACCTCGCCTACACCGTCGACGGCGAACTGGTGGTGTGTGGACGCATCGAGGATCTGATCATCGTTGCCGGGCGCAACGTGTTTCCCGAGGACATCGAGATCGCGGTCGCCCAGGTCGACGATGTCCGCGCCGGCAACGTGATCGCGTTCGCGTGCGACACGGGTCACCGTCCCGGGCTGGTGGTGGTGGCCGAAACGCGGTCGGACGACGCCGACGAGCTCCGGCTGCAGGTCGCCCGGGCGGTGAAGGACGCCGTGGGCCTCGCCGCCCGGGAGATCGTGTTCGTGCCCGCGGGCACGCTCCCCAAGACGTCGTCGGGCAAGCTCCAGCGCTCGTTGTGCCGCAGCCGCTACCTCGCGGACGAATACCCCTCGGCACGCGCCGCGGGTTGACCACGCGCCGCCCGGGGGTCGATGGTCGGCGACCCGGTCGACCCGGCCGGGGTCGTGTCTCAGCTGTTCGGCCCGGGTGGCTGGTCGCGCAGGAACCGCTCGAGTTCCGCGGCCAGCTCATCGCCCGAGGGCAGGTCCGCAGGCGACGGCGTCGCATCGGCCTGCACCTCGAGCGCATGGACCATCGCCGCGTGCTCCTCGTTCCCCTGCACCAGCTCGTCGATGCGCGCCGCGGTCGCCGTGGCCTCCGCAGCCAGGTCGCCGGCGTCGAGTGACAGTCCGGTCAGCTCACTGGTCGCCTCGATCAGGGCGATACTCGCGGCCGGGTACGGCATCGCCGCGGTGTAGTGCGGGACCTGCGCCCACGCACCGACCGCCGGGATGCCCACCGAGTTGGCATGCTGCTCGATCGCTGCCTGCACGCCGGCGGGAACCTCGAGTGAGCCGCGGAGGAATCCGATACGCGCGGCCAGCTCATCGGACGACGCCGTGCACGAGAGCTGGACGGGTCGGGTATGGGGTACCGGGGCCGGGTAGGCACCCAGACCGACGACCATCCGGGCGCCCATCTCGAGTGCCAGATCGACCACCGAATCGGTGAACGAGTGCCACAGATGATCGGGCTCGGCCCCCACCAACAGCAGCATCCCGTTGCCTTCGCGATCGGTGCCCGCCCGCAATTCGATCCGGGGCCAGCGCAGTTCGCTGATGATCCCGTCCTCGAGCAGCATCGTCGGTCGGCGGGCCCGGTGGTCGAGGAGGCGGTCGGAGTCGAAGGTCGCCACGAGCGAGGTGGCGTGTCGGGCGAGCAACGTCGCGGTTGCTCCACCGGCACCCAGGCCGGCGTCGATCCACCCGTCGAGCCCCAGGATCAGCGGGGGATCGACCAGACCAGGATCCTCTTCGAATTCGTAGAGATCGTTCATCGCCCCGACCGTTCTGCCGCCTGGGCCGCGGCGTCGACGAGGTTCACGATCTGTGCGCCGAACAGTTCTGCCAGACCTGCGGCGTCGGCGTCGCCCATCTGGCCGTCCGCATAGCGGGTGGCCACGCCCGCGAGGATGCAGGCCAGCTTCCAGTAGCCGAGCGCCACGTAGTAGTCGACGTCGTCGATCTGGCGTCCCGAAGCCTGGGCGTAACGCGCCGTGATCTGTGAGCGGTCAGGGAACCCGCCGATGGTGGTGGGCGCGTCGGGTAACGCCGAGAAGCGGTCGGTGAGTTCCGACCAGTAGACCAGTAGCAGTCCGATGTCGGCGAGCGGATCGCCGAGCGTGCACAACTCCCAGTCGAGGACCGCCGCGATCTCACCGTCGGGGGTCACGATGCAGTTGTCGAGCCGGTAGTCGCCGTGCACGATGGTCGAGTCGTGCTGCTCGGGCACGCCGGCGGCGAGTCGGCCGTGGACGTCGTCGATGCCCGTCACGTGCGTGTACGCGGACCGCTCCCACTGGCCGTGCCAGCGTTTGAGCTGGCGTTCCACGTAGTGCTCGCGCCGCCCCAGGTCGCCGAGACCGACCTCGTCGGGGTCGACCGCGTGAATGGCCGCCAGCACGTCGATCAGGTGCATCCCGGCCGCTTCTCGGGCTGATTCTCCGAGCTGCTCCGCGGTCTTGCGGTCACGCAACACCAACCCGTCGACATGGTCCATCACGAAGAACGGGGCGCCGTTGACCTCGGTGTCGAGACACAGGCCGATCGTGGGCGGAACGGGTACCGGCGTGTCGCGGAGCGCCGAGATGATGCGGTGCTCACGGCCCATGTCGTGCGCGGTGGCGAGGACGTGGCCGATGGGCGGACGACGCAGCACCCAGTGGCCGTCCGCGGCGTCGGTCACGTCGAAGGTGAGGTTCGATCGTCCGCCGCTGATCAGCGAGAACCGCAGCGGTTCGATCACGGCCGTGCGTTCGCTGAGCCATGCGGTGATGGCGGGCCCGTCGATTCCGGCTGGCATGGTCGGCTCGTTCACGGGTCCAACGCTACCCAGACCGGCGACGACGCGGATACCCGGCCGCCGCCGCACGGCGCCGGTGCCGGGCCGATCGGCGGCGCTCCGATGGGGTTGCGAGACCGCAGCGCAGCGGTATCCTCGGAAATCGTGATGATCGACGTGACCGACGCGACCTTCGAGACCGAGGTGCTCGAACGCTCCCGGACCACTCCGGTGGTCATCGACCTGTGGGCGCCCTGGTGCGGACCCTGCCGCCAACTCGGCCCGATTCTCGCCGACGCCGTCGACGCGACCGACGGCGACGTCGTGCTGGCGAAGGTCGACATCGACGACAACCCCGCGGTCGCGAACGCCTTCAAGGTGCAGTCGATCCCGGCGGTGTTCGCGATGAAGGACGCCAAGGTCGTCGATGCGTTCCTGGGCGCCCGACCCGCCGCGGAGGTGGGCGCATTCGTGCAGAAGCTCCGCCCGACGTCGTCGGACCGGGAGCTCGCCGAGTTGCTGGCGCGCGGCGACGAGTCATCGCTGCGCCGCGTGTTGGAGGTCGTGCCCGATCACGTCGAGGCGACCACGGCACTGGCCGAGCTGCTCATCGGGGATTCCCGCAACGACGAGGCGCTGGAACTGCTCGGCCACCTGCCCGAAACGGCGGAGGTGCGACGCATCGCCGCCCTGGCACGGGTGGGCGGTGACGAGGTGGCGGCCGACGACGTGACCGGCCGCCTGACGGACCTGTTGGCACGCGTCGCCGACGACGATGCGGCCCGCCAGGAATATCTGGACGTACTCGAGTTGTTGGGTCCGGATGATCCGCGCACGAATCGCTTCCGCAAGGAGCTCAGCGCGGCGCTGTTCTGAGCGCACGGCACGACGACCCTCCCGCACGGTTCGGATCCCACCCGATCAGGGGCCGAGACCGGCGGAACCCCTTCCCCCCACCGAATCGATGCAGTGGAGCCCCCTGAGGCTCGAACAGGTGCAGGAGGTGGGTCATGGACGTCGACCCGGACCGGAAACCCGCGGATGACGGTGGCGATGGGCCCGAGCGGCCACTGGCGCCACCGCCGACCCTGAGCGAGCTGTTCGACGTGTTCCGAGAACGGGTCGCCATGCGGCACCCGTCGTTCGACGCGACGCGTGCCGTTCTCGCCGTCGCCGCCCTGGTCGGTCTCGGAGGCATGGCCTGGGCGTTGACGGCGAACCGGAACGGCCAGCACCGGGCGGCGCCGATCCGCATCGAGACGCCGTCGACCACCACGACGACGACCGCGGTGGTGACGACGACGCGGTCGGAGCCACTCGTCGTCGACGTCGCCGGGGCGGTCGTCCGGCCGGGTCCGGTGCGCGTCGCCCACGATGCACGGGTCGCCGACGCGATCGCCGCGGCCGGGGGAGTGCGAGGTGACGCCGATCTCGAGCGCGTCGACCGGGCCGCCACGCTCGGCGACGGGCAACGCGTGTACGTGCCCCACAGGGGCCAGTCGGAGATTCCCGAGGTGGTCGGCGCGACCGGTCCGTCATCGGTCGGGGGAGACCCGGGCGCGTCCGCCTCGGGGCCCGCCGCGGCGGCGGCCGGGTCGGCGACGGCGGTGGTGAACCTGAACACGGCTGACGCCGCGGCACTCGACACGCTGCCCGGCGTCGGACCGGCGACCGCCCAGGCGATCATCGACCACCGGACACGCAACGGGCCGTTCGCGTCCGTCGACGAGCTGTTGGAGGTCAAGGGCATCGGACCGGCGAAGCTGGCCGACCTGCGGTCCCGTGTGACCGTGTGACGGACGTGGAGGCTCGGCTGCGGCATCCCGCCGGTCGCCGTGGGAGCCCGGAGCGCCTCGGGATCCGACGCCCCCGGCGCGCCCTCGACGACCGCTCGGCGGTGGTGCTGGCGGCCGCGGCGTGCAGCGGAGCATGGGTGGCACACCCCGGTGTCGGGTGGCTCGGGGTGATCATGGCGGCCGTCGCGTGGCTCGTCGGGCGACCGTGGATGCTCGTCGCGGGTGTCGCCCTGGTCACGTCTGGGCTGGCCGCGCACGCCACCGCGGGTCTCGTGATCGACCCCGGCACCTGGCATGGGCCCGTGGAGGTACTGCACGTCACCACCACCCGCACCGGCGACCTGCACGTCGAGGTCCGCGCCGAAGGTCGTCACCTCGACCTCGTACCGCCCGACCACGCCCGCCGCTCGATGCTCCGGGCGCACCCCGGTGATCGACTGGACGTGACCGGCCGGGTCGTCCCGGGCGACCCGCTGGTCGCGCGGAGCCGAGGTTCCCACATCGCCGGGCGTCTGTACCCCGAACACCTCGCCCCAGGCGGTCGGCCCCGCCTCATGTGGCGACTGGCCGGGACGGTCCGCAGTGCCGTCGTCGCACGGGGTCGTCCGTTGTCCTCAGCACACCAGGCGCTGTTCGAAGGTTTCGTCCTCGGCGACGCATCGGGCCAGACCGCGGTGCAACGCGCCGACTTCCGCGCCTCGGGGCTGACGCACCTGCTCGTCGCCTCCGGCGAGAACGTGGCGTTCGTGCTGCTGCTCGCGGCACCGGTGCTGCTGCGGAGCGGCCTGCGGACCCGTTGGGTGCTGACGATCGGACTGTGTCTGCTGTATGCACTCGTGACCGGTCTGGAACCGTCGGTGTTGCGGGCCGCGACGATGGCGGTCGTCGCCACGACCGCAGCGGGTCTCGGTCGGCCGGCCCGCTCGTGGCGGACCCTCGCCTACGCGGTCACCGCGCTCGTCATCGCCGACCCGTTTCTCGTCCATTCGAGTGCATTCGGCCTGTCGGTGGGCGCGTCGGCCGGCATCCTCGCCCTCGCCCGTCCGTTGGTGGGGGTGCTGCCGGGCCCGCTGTGGTTGCGGCGGCCGCTCGCGGTGACGGTCGCCGCGCAGCTCGGCGTCGCCCCGTTGCTGCTCGGATTCCCCGGCGGGATGCCCGTGGCCGCGGTTCCCGCCAACCTGCTCGCCGCGGTTCCCGCCGGAGGCGTCATGGTCCTGGGCCTGCCCGCCCTGGTACTCGTCGCGACCGGACTTCCCGGTTCGGGGTCGTTCGTGTGGGTGCCACGGATCCTGCTGGGCTTCATCGACGCGGTCGCCCGCGACACCGCGTCGCTCGACCTGGGGTATCTGGGTGGGGTCACGGTGCTCGCCACCGCCGTCGGAGTCGGGACCGTGCTCGCGGTCGGCCGCAACCGGCTCGCGTGGGTCCGTCGTGTCGGCTACCTCGTCGCCGGCATCGGCCTGGGAGCACCGCTGCTGTCGGGACCGCCGGGCCCGGGTGTGGGTGCCGCCGCCGGACCGGTCGTGCTGCGACGCGGCGGGACGGTCGTGGTCGTGCTCACCGGTGAGGTGCCCGCGGAGGCGTTGCTCACCGACCTGTCGGTCGCTCGCGTGCGTCGAGTGGATGTCGTCGTCGTCCCTCACGGGAACGCGGCCGACCTCGCCATGGTCGAGACGATGGGCCACCGGCATCGGATCGGACGGATCATCACCCCGGACGCACTCCCACCGTCGCGCTGGCCCCAGACCGTGGTCACCGCACACGAACGGGTGGGCATCGACGGAGCGGTCGTCGACGTGGTGGCGACGGACCCGGTGCTGAGCGTGCACGTCACCGACCGTGGTCGTCGTCGGTGAGGCGAGGTGCCCGACCGACCGACGGGAGCGGTAACGTCACGGTGGTGCAGGTCCGGATCGGCGCCACCGTCTTCGATCTCCAGCGGCGTCCGCTCGTGATCGCCCTGCTGAGCGCGCCCGACGACGACCTGACCGGCCTGGCGGCCCGCGCCAAGGAAGCGGTCGGCCAGGGAGCCGACCTGGTCGCCCTGCCGGCCGCCGCGGTGACCGCGGGTGTGCCCGATGCACTGGGCGAGGTCGGCGTGGGTTCCGTGGGTGTGGCCACCACGGCCGCCGCGGTCGAGGCGCTCGCGGCCCGCCGGATCGCGATGGTCCTGTGGGAGGGACCCCTGCCGCTGCCGGATCTTCGGCGCGCCCCGGCGGATCGGCCCCGGCTGCTGGCCCGGACGGCCGCGGGGCTCCGCCCAGGGGACGGGGTCGTCATCGCGCCCGACCGACTCGCCGAACTGGATCGCATCCCGCCCGGCGTCATGGGCATCGTCGATCTGTCGACGGTCAGGGGCCGCGCGCCGGCAGCGGCACTGGTCACCGTCGCGCTCGAGCAGGGGGCCGTGGGATTCGTCACGTCGTCACCGTCGTCGGTCCGCCGGGCGGCGCACGTGATCAGGGCCGTGGAACTCGCCGAATGAGTTCGCCGACGCCCATCCACCTCGTTCGGGGCAGCGACACGGTACTGGTCGCCGACGCGGTCATCGAGCTGGTCGACGAGCTGCTCGGGTCCGCGGACCGCAGCCTGGCTCTCGACGAGTTCACCGGTGACGAGTACGACCTCGGGGTCGTGGTCGATGCGGCGTCGACGCCGCCGATGTTCGCCGACCACCGGGTCGTGGTCGCCAGGGGCGCGGGTCGGTTCTCCAAGGGTGACGACGTGGCGCCGCTGGTCGCGTACCTGGCCGCGCCGCTGGAGACATCCGCGATCGTGCTGGTGTGGGAACTCGCTCCGGGCCAGCAACGCTTGGCCGCGGTGCCCAAGAAGTTGTCGGCGGCGATCGAGTCGGCAGGCGGGAAGGTCGTCGCGACCGACCCGGGGACGTCACGCGGTGCCCGGGATTCGTGGTGGTCGGATCTGTTCGACAAGGCACCGGTACGACTGACCAGTGACGCCCAGACGCTCCTGCGGGAGCGCAGCGGTGAGGACCTCAGCACCGCACCGGCGCTGATGCGGGTGCTCGAGAGCACATTCGGGCGCGGATCGCGACTCGACGCGGCCGCGGTGGAACCGTTCCTCGGTGACGCCGGAGACGTGCCGCCCTGGGAACTGACCGATGCGATCGATCGTGGCGACCCGGCAGCGGCACTCGACGCGCTGCACCGCATGATGCACGCCGGCGGGC
>JBDZUV010000191.1:0-4000 GCA_040255345.1 Actinomycetota bacterium
GCTCACCTCGTCTCCGGCGAAGGTCGCCGTCTCGTCGTCCCACAGCGCCCGCATCGCCGCGACGTACTCCTCGGCGCGACGGCCCCGTCCTTTGAACGGCACACCGATGACGTCGAACTCCTCTTCGAGCCACCCCACGCCGACCCCGAGTCGGAGTCGACCCTGTGACAGCACATCGAGGGTGGCACAGGCCTTCGCGAGCACCACGGGATTGCGCTGGGGCAGGATGAGGATTCCGGTGCCCACGTTCAGCGTGGTGGTCTGGGCCGCCGCCCAGGTGAGCCAGACGATCGGGTCGGAGATCGGCGTCGCCTCCGACCCGGGCATGCGCCCGGTGTCGCTGTAGGGATAGGTCGACTCGTAGCCGGCGGGTACGACCACGTGCTCGACGGTCCACACCGATTCGAATCCGGCGTCCTCGGCCGCCCGGGCGATCGTGGTCGCCCCTTCCGGCGACGCGAACGGCCCGGTGTTCGCGAACATGAGTCCGAAGTCCATTGCATTGTCCCCTTACGCTGATCCGACGGGCACGGCGCCCGCCGAGCCACCGTATCCGCGCGTCGGCTCAGAGACCTTCGCCGGGGACCGGTTCGATCGGCTCGTCGAGATCCAGATCGAACGCGCGGGCGAAGAACCACAGCTCGGCCTCGAGAGCTCGGATGATGTTCTCGGCCCTGCGAAAGCCGTGACCCTCGTCGGGAAAGGTCAGCGCGGCGTAGGCGAGTCCGTTCGCGCGTAGCGCCGCCACGATGGCCTCGGCCTGAGCCGGCGGGACGACCGCGTCCTCGCCTCCCTGCAGGATTCCGACCGGGCAACTCAGGCGGTCCAGGTGGTGGATCGGCGAGCGTGCCACATAGGTTGCCTGGTCTTCGGGCCACGGGCCCACGAGTCGGTCGAGGTACCGGGACTCGAACTTGTGGGTGTCACGGGCGAGGATCGTCAGGTCGGCGATGCCGTACGCGCTCAACCCGGCGGTGAAGGTGTCGGTGAAGCACAGGGCGGCCAGCGTGGTGAACCCGCCCGCACTGCCACCTCTGATGCCGAGGCGGGCGGGGTCGACCACTCCCGCATCGGCCAGATGAGCCGCGACCGCCGCGCAGTCGGCCACATCCGCGATGCCCCACGCGCCGTTCAACGCCTCGCGGTAGGGCCGGCCGTAGCCGGTCGACCCGCGGTAGTTCACATCCGCGACACAGAACCCACGCGAGGTCCAGTACTGGACGGTCAGACTCAGTTGGACCCGCGCGGCCGAGGTCGGTCCACCGTGGCTCAACACGAGCAGCGGAGGGAGGCCCGCCGCGGCATCCGGGGTGATGTCGGGGTTGGTGGGCGGGTAGATCACGGCATGGGTCACGGTCTCCTCGTCGATGCGCACGGTCAAGGGTTCGGGCCGGGAGAACCACTCAGGTCCGATGCCGAGGTCACGGGCCGGCCGCAGCCGGTGCACCGTGGCAGTCGCCGGACCACCGTCGGTCGGCAGGGCCGCGGCGACGTCGACCTGCCACACGTCGCTCTCGTCCTGTGGGGTGCCGGCCACGAGCAGCACCGAATCGTCAGGGCCTTCGACGACCTGGGAGATGTGGGTGAACGGCACGTCGAGCTGTACCGGATGAGAACCGTCGCCGGCGGCGACGACCAGGTGGTCGATTCCGTCGTGGCTGAGTGCGGCGACCAGGGTCTCGTCGTCGAGCCACGCAACCGAGCGGTTGCCGAACACCCACAGGGGGCCGCCGATCTCGCCCTCGGTCGGCGCCAGTGCGTCGAGGTCGTGCGGTGACGCCGCGTCCCAGCGGTACGGATTCCACCAACCGGTGCGATCCGAACAGAACGTCAGCGTGCCATCGGGCGCGAACAGCGGCTCGACCGCCGACTCCCCCGGCCCGCCCGCGACGATCGACTCGCCGCCGCCGACGAGATCGACGACGACCAGTTCGGTCGCATCCCAGGGCATGTCCGGCAGCATCCATCTGATGAACGCCAGGCGGGTTCCGCCGGCATCGAGGGCGAGCTGCGCGTAGAAGTCCGCCCCGGCCGCGACGACCCGGACCGCCTCGGGGGTGGTCGCCGCCGAACCGTCGAGTGGAAGCTCCACGACGTCGTCGACGACGTCGCCATCGGCCTGATGCCGTTCGCGCACCGCGAAGATCCGGGCACCGGCCCGGTCGATGCACAGGTCCGCGTACCGCACCGCGTAGGGCTGAGCTGCGGCGTCGGCCGCCGGGGTGAGGGCTCGCTCGGCCACGCCGGCATCGGTGGGATCGAGAGCGAACACGCGCCCGTCACGGGCATCGTCGACGTACACGACCACGTCGTCGGCTACCGCCCAAGCGGCGCCCCCGTACTCGTGCACCCGCGTGCGTGCCGAAGCCTCGGGACCGAGCAGCTCCCTGGTCGAACCATCGGGTGCTCGTCGCACGAGCTGGACGCGTCCCCCCTCGGCGGGTCGGCGTTCGGACCAGTACACGACACCGCCACGACAACGGACCTCTCCCGGCCCTGCAGCACCGACGGTGAGCATGGCCGCCGAGACGGGAGACGGCCAGATTCGTGAACGGACGGTCGCAGTCATGGCACCAGCGTGGCACGGACGCGCCACGCACTCGACGCCGGGCCGATGACTACAATCGCCGGTCCCGGCCTGGCCAGGACCCTATGCCTGACGACGGACATCGCACCATGAGCAGCCAAGAGTCCAAGACCCCGGTCCGGCCGGCGCTCGAATCCCTGGCCTACCAACCGGCATTCGACGGCATGCGGTTCCTCGGGGTCACCGCGTTCATTCTCGGCCACGCCGGACTCATGACCGGTCAACAGCAGCTCATACCGTTCGGCTGGTGGATGGCCGTCGACATGTTCTTCGTGATCAGCGGGTATCTGATCACCACCCTCCTGTTGCGCGAATGGGCGGGCAATGGACGCATCAGCCTCAAGGCGTTCTACATCCGCCGTGCCTCACGGCTGTACCCGCTCATCTTCGCCGTCGTCGTGATCTCGGTCATCCAACAGCTCACCCGCCCTGACGCGCCGTCCACCCCGAGCTGGTCGTCGATCTTCTCGATGGCGTTCTACTACTCGAATTTCCAGCAGCTCGCCCACACTCCCGACCTGTTCAACTCGTGGTCGTCGCTGTGGTCGCTGGCGATCGAGGAACAGTTCTATCTGCTCTGGCCGATCTGCCTGATCGTGTTACTGGGGAGATCGTTCAAGCTCGTGCGGCCGCTCGTGGTCGTCAGCGTGCTCACGGTCGCCATCTGGACGTACCGGTCGGTCTCGTGGTTCAACACGATGAGCGCGGGTGTCGGCTTCGACGAGGCAGCCGAGGCCTGGCGGACGTTCTACTTCTCGACCTTTCACCGGCCCGACGGCCTCTTCATCGGCTGCGCGACCGCGATCGTGCTCGCGCTGCCGCGCACCAGATGGGTGCGCGGCGTCATTCTCACCGCACACCGGCTCCGTTTCGTGGCCATCCCCGTGCTGCTGGTCATCATCACCCAGGCCGCGGTCGACGAGCACGCCTCCTGGCAGGTCTACTGGGGGTTGGCCCTGTTCAACCTGCTCATGGCGACCGTCCTGATCGAACTGATCGAATTCCGCGAATCACGCCTGGCCAGACTGCTGTCCTTCCGTCCTCTGCTGTGGGTGGGACGACGTTCCTATGGCATGTACGTGTTCCACCTGGCGATCCTGATGTTGCTCATCGACGGCCTCGGGATCTCCACGATCCCCTGGATCTTCACGGTCATCGCCATCGTCATCGCGGTCGCCGCCCTGTCGTACCGCTACTACGAAGATCCGATCCGACGGTGGGGCTACCGCTTCAGCAGACGCGCGCTGGAGGCCGACCCGAAGCCATCCTGAACCGAGCGAGCGACGAGCGGGCCGGGCCCGGTCAGCCCGACGTGGCCAGGGCGCGCTGCAGGCTCTGGAAGGACGCGAGCGGTTCCGGGTGCGTGATCTGCAGGTCGACGCCGGTCGCACCGGCCCGCTCGAATGCCCGGAT
>JBDZUV010000049.1:0-21620 GCA_040255345.1 Actinomycetota bacterium
GAGCGTTGCACCGCCTTGTAGGTGTTGTTGCCGGTGTTCAGGTCGGGGAAGATGAACACCGTCGCCCGTCCCGCCACCGGCGACCCGGGCAGCTTGGCTTCACCGACCGCCGAGTCGACTGCGGCGTCGTACTGCATCGGACCCGCCACGGGCAGGTCCGGTCGACGGGCCGTGACCAGCTCGGTGGCGGTGCGGACCTTGTCGACATCGGCACCCGTGCCCGATTCGCCCGTCGAGTACGACAACATCGCCACCCGGGGTTCGACCCCGAAGCGGGCGGCGGTGTCGGCGGAGGCGACCGCGATCTCGGCCAGCTCCTCTGCGGTCGGGTCGGGGATCACCGCGCAGTCGCCGTAGACGAGCACCCGGTCGGCCAGGCACATGAAGAACACCGACGAGACCTTGCCCGAACCGGGAACGGTCTTGATGATCTGGAACGCCGGGGTGATCGTGTGCGCGGTGGAGTGGGTCGCCCCCGAGACCATCCCGTCGGCGTGGCCCGACTGGACCATCATCGTCCCGAAGTACGACACGCCGCGCACCAGGTCGCGGGCCACGTCGACCTCGATGCCCCGATGGGCCCGCAGGCGGGCATATTCCACGGCGAACGGCTCGAGCAGTTCGGAACGATCCGGGTCGATGATCTCGGCAGCTGCGATGTCGAGGCCGAGCGCGGCGGCCTTGGTGGTGATCTTCGCCTTCGGTCCCAACAGCACGATGTCGGCGACCTGGCGCTCCAGCAGGGTCGAGGTGGCCCGCAGGATCCGTTCGTCGGTACCTTCGGGCAGCACGATCCTCCGCCGCCGGGTCCGGGCGAGGTCGACGAGCATCGACTCGAACATCAGCGGGGTCACCACGTCGCTGGGGTGGACTTCGAGCATGCGGGTGAACGCGTCGGTGTCGATGTGCTGTTCGAAGGTCGACAGTGCGACGTCGGTCTTGCGTTGCGTGCCGGTCGCCATGAGACCGCGGGTCTCGGCGACGATCTGCGCGGTCCGGAACGAGTCGTGGTCGGTGAGCAGGATCGGCAGGCGCTGGTCCATGCCACCAACCAGTGCGGTCACCTCGGGGCCCGGACGGTACCCGCCGTCGAGCACGATCCCGGCCAGCGACGGCATGCCCGGGGTGACATGCGCGGCGACGAGCGCGACGAGCACGTCGGAGCGGTCGCCGGCGACGATGCAGAGCTGGTCGGGTCGGACACGGGCGAGAATGTGTTCGACGGTCATCGCGCAGATCCGCTGCTCCACCACCTCACGGGCGAGCGCCTCGGGGTCGCCGAAACACAGTTCGGCGTCGAGCGCGTCGGCGATCTCGTCGAGTCGAGGTGCCGACAGGATCGGGACCTCCGGCAACGCGTACGCGGGGAGTCCGGTCGGCTCGAGCGCCGCGACGACCTCGTCGAGACGTGCAGGGTCGCAGCGGTTCGCGACGACCCCGATGGTCGTGGCGTGCGCGTCGGTGATCTCGGCCAGGGCCATGTCGACCACCTGCGCGACGTCGCCGGCGGTGCGCCCGTGCGCGCTGACGACCAACACGACCGGGGTTGCCAGGTTCGTCGCGACCCGCCCGTTGAACGAGAACTCGGTCGGACCGGCGACGTCGGTGTAGTCCGAGCCGACCACCACGACCATGTCGCAGGCGTCGTGCAGGGCACGGTACGCGGCGATGATGGCCTCCATCGCGGCGTCGGGGTCGTGGTGCACCGCGGCGTAGGTGGTGCCGATGCCCAGCCGGTGCGCGGGCGCACCTCCGAGTCCGCCGACCAGGCGTTGCCCCAACAGGTCGGCGGCCGGGTCCGACGAGCGGACCACGGGCCGGAACACGCCGATGGTCCCGACCCGCCGGGCGAGCAGGTCGATCAGTCCGAGTGCGACGATCGACTTGCCGGTGGCCCCTTCGGGTGCCGCGATGTAGATGCCTTTGGCTGCCGGTTCGTTCACGTTGCTCCCGATCGGGGCCGGAATGGTGTCCCGGAGCCTACCGATCGACCTCGCGCCATCGTCTCGGGGCCTGCCGGGTGAACGGGCTCCCGACGAGCGGTGTCACAACCCGGCGCGAGACTGCACGGCATGGCATTCGGACAACAGAGCGGACCACCCGCCTCGCATCGTCAGATCCAGGATCTCCTCGTGTTGTTGCAAGAGGCCGGACACGCCGATTTCCGTGACGCCCGCGGCCCGATGGGCTTCACCCAACGGCAGGGCAACGGCAAGTTCACCCGCGACGAGGCCGACGCATTCATCGCCCAGCTCACCGAAGCGGCCGAAGGGCCCGGTCCCGACGAGGGTGGCGGGGCGCGTCCGCGCCGGCCCGCGCGGGGCCCGGTGACCGCGGCCGAACGCACCGCCGCCGCTCAGGCCCGTGCGATCCACGAGTATCCGTCCGACCTCCTCGCCGCAGAACTGCAGCGACGCGGCTGGGCCGTCATCGAACCCTGACCCGCGCGGAACCCTGACCCGCGCGGCCGACCACGGCCCGGTCAGTGGCGGTCGCGGTCGGCACGTTGGAGGGCGATCTCGACGCGTGGCTCGGGGCCGCTCCGGGCGATCGTGAGGCGGCCCTGCATCGACTCGACGAGTCGACGGGCCAGGGCCAGACCGATGCCGGATCCCGACGTGCCGAGAACGGTGAGGGGATCGGCCGCGTCTCGGGCCCCGTCGGAACCGGTGTGACCGCCGGCGGCGTTCGGCGTCGACCGTGCCCCGGCCCCGGCCGTCTCGAACGGCTCCTCTCCGGTGCCGGCACCCGGGGCGAACCCGGTGCCCTGGTCACACACCGAGATGGTCACCATGGCATCGCCGACCTGCTGGGCCACCTGCACCCGGCCGGCGCCGTGCACCATCGCATTGTCGATCAGCACGTCGAGCGCATGGCGCAACGGCGCCGCAGTGCCGGTCACCCGGGGCACCGCGCTCGCATCATCGACCTCGAATCGGCGGGCCGCTCTGGTGAAGCGTCCGGTCCAACGTTCGCGCACGTCGTCGAGAACGTCACCGACCGCCACGGTCTCCGAGGAGTCTCGACGGGTGCGGGCGAGCAGGAGCAACTCGGTGATCGTCTGTGAGAGCCGGTCGATGTCGACCAGGGCCTCGCGCAGCACCTCGGTCGAGTCGGCACGCGGAAAGGCCAACTCGGTCTCGATCGACGCTCGCAACCCGGCCAGCGGAGTGCGCAGCTGATGGGACGCGTCCGCACTGAACGAGCGTTCTTTCGCCACGAGGTCATCGAGCCTGCGAGCCGTCGACGACAGCGCGTCGCCCAGCTCCTGGAGTTCGGGTACCGGGCTCTGGGGCATCTGCGCGGAGAAGTCGCCGTCGCCCAATCGCACGGCGGCGTCGCGGAGGCGACGTACCGGGTGCGTCAGGCGCTCGGCGACCCAGAACGCGATGAGCGCACCCGTAGCGAGCACTCCGACGCCCAGCCCGGTGAACAGTCCGATCACGCGGAGGGTTCGCAGGTTGCTCCTCCGGGTGGATTGCTCGGCGCGGATGACGCCGATCGGGCGCCCATCGGTGCCGATCGGCACGGCGACGATTCGTCGACGGTCGGTCTCGAGGTCGGCGACCTCGTCGGCAAGGGCCCGCTCGACGACACGGTCGGCGCGGCTCGGTCCCGAGCCGGTGACCCGGTGACCCGTCGGATCGTAGAGGGCGAGTTCGGTCTGGTCGTCGAGCGTCGGCAGCACGATGGCCCGGTCACGGACGGATGAGTCGGTCGGGATCTTGCGGGCCGTTCGAACGGCCTGGCGTTCGAGACGCAGCAGCGCGGCGTCGTCGTCGAGGTGTTCGACGATGACGGCCAGCGGAGCTCCGAAGAGCACGATCGCGATACCGGTCACCGACAGGATCGCCGCGAGGATGCGTCGTCTCATCGGTCCTCGAGGCGGTAGCCGACGCCACGCAGGGTGGTGATCCGGCTGTCGTGGCCGTCCCCGTCGAGCTTGCGCCGCAAGGCGGCGATGTGGAAGTCGAGGGTCTTGGTCGATCCGGGCCAGTGCACGTCCCAGACATCGGCCATCAACTCTTCGCGGGTGACGACGTTGCCGACCGCGGCGCTGAGCCGGGCGAGCAGGTCGAACTCCTTGGCCCGCAGTTCGAGTTCGTGGCCGCCGAGCCACGCTCGTCGGGCGCTCGGGTCGACCGTGAGATCGCCGCCCCGGGTGGCGGCGCCCGCTCCGGGCCGTGGCGTGCGGAGCTGGGCCCGCACGCGTGCCAGCAGTTCGGCGAGCTCGAACGGTTTGGTGACGTAGTCGATCGCGCCGGCATCCAGTCCGACGACGATGTCGAGGACCTCGTCGCGGGCGGTGAGCATGATCACCGAAATCGTCGCATCGACCTGGTGGAGGCGGCGACACACCTCGATGCCGTCGAGATCGGGAAGAGTCAGATCGAGCAGCACCAGGTCGGGTCGTGCGGCGGTCGCAGCAGCCAACCCCTCCGCGGCCCTTCGTTCCCAACGCGCGTCGTAGCCCGTGCCGGAGAGTGCCCGGACCAGCGACGACCCGATGCGCTCGTCGTCCTCGATGAGCAGGACTCGTCCCGACACCACGTCGGAAACGGTACGCCGCCGAATCGGGTCCGGCACGCCGGGATCCCGCGACCCACCGGTGCTCATACCCGGCGTGGTCGGCCGCCGGTGGTCGCGGCGATCACCACCATGACGACCATGACGCCCAACAGCACGCCGCACACATGGCCGACCGCCGACGCCGGCAACCACCTGGGTGGTCGCATGCCGGGCGGGGTCACATAGGCCACGAGCAGAGCGGCGGAGCCGAACTGGGCGATCCGACGGACCGGTGACGCCATCACCAGGCCCGCAGCCGGCAGCATCGACGCCGGATACCACGGCAGCACGTAGACCGCGGCGAAGACGCTGCACGCCATCAGTGCCACTGCCAAGGCTGCGGGTACGGCGGCGTCGTGACGGGATCGGAGCACGAGCCCCAGCACGACGGCGCTGATGACTCCCGTGACGAACAACCCGACGATCGGATGCCCGGCCCGTACGCCGCGGGGCACGAGCCGCGCCGCCTGCATCGTCCCCCACAACGATGCCCTGGACGCATGCACGTCGAGGCCGCGCAACGGTTTCAACGCGGCGAGTCCGCCGACGGCCCCGTAGCCCACGGCGACGAGGACGACCACCCGAGCGGTGAAGGTCGCGGCGGCCCGCCATCGCCGGGCCACGACCAGCACGGCCACCACGGCCACCACGGCGGGCGCGGCGAGCAGCTTCACCGAGGTCGCGGCCGCGAGCAACGCCGCCGATCGACCGGGCCGGTCCCGTCGCGCCTGATCCAGCCCGACGAGCACCAGCGCACCGGCGAGCAGATCGTTGTGGGCGCCGTTCACCGCCGCCAGCAGGACCGGCGAGAGCCCGACGAAGACCAGGGCCGCCGTGGGTGCCTTCCGGCGCCACAGATACGCGACCGAGCCGATCAGCGCGAGCGCTTCGATCGCCTGGAACGAGTGCGCGGCCAGCGATGCCGACGTGCCGTAGACCCACGCGAGCGCTGCAGACAGGCCCGTGAACAACGGGCCGTAGACGGTCGGTGTGTGATGCCAGACCGGCGACAGGTGCGCGAAGAGGGGATCGTGCGGGAACGCCGCCGGCAAGGCGACATAGGGATTGGCGTGGTGGACCGCGACCATCCGGCCGTACATGGCGTACTGGTACACGTCGTGTGAGCCATAGGGCCGGGTGACCACGGCCGCGGTCGCGGCGCCGACGGTGCCCGCGAGGATCGCGCCGGGAGCCAGCCGGGGGTCGCGGCCTTCCAGGTGGACCAACCAGGCGTGGAGCGCCAGGAGCCCGGCCACCACGAACCACCAGACGTGGCCCGGGTAGTCGCCTCGACGGTGGATCCAGACGACCGTGCCGACCACCGATGCGGCGAAGAGCACGTACCGGCGGGCCGGCGCTGTCGGCCGGTTGACCCGTCCCGCCGGACGGCGAGCAGCCCCGACGCGCCGACGCGCACGATCGAGGGCGCCGCGACGACCCGAAGCGGCGGTCACCAGGCCTCGGCTCCGGGGTCGAGGTCGACCCGGCGCTAGAAGACGTCGTGGCGGACGTCGCCGTCGGTCACCATCGCCTGGGGACGCGCCGGGCGCGTCGACGAGTGAGCCAGGCAGGTACGCAGGGAGCGCGGTCGTGCATCGGCGACGAACGCTACGGTCGGTTCGACGGTCGACAACCTGTTTCGGGTCGGTTCTGGCCGTTTTCTAACCCAGCGTCGGACGCCGTGACGTCCTGCGGCGCTTCCGTGGTGCGCGCGGCGGTCGGTGGGGTCGTAACGTCACGGCCATGCGCTACGGGATCAACGGATCAGGCCGGATGCTCACCCACGGGGTCGCCGGGGTGCTCGATGACATCACGGCCGCAGAAGCGACCGGGTTCACCAGCTACTGGGTTGCCCAGGTCGGCCTGATCGACGCCCTCGGACTGCTCGGGGCGCACGGTGACACCGGGTCGTCGATGGCGCTGGGCACCGCGGTGATCTCCACCTGGGAACGCCACCCGCACGCCCTGGCCGTGCAGGCGCTGACCACCCAGACCCTGGTCGGTGACCGACTGATCGTGGGTATCGGGCTCAACCACGAACCCATGGTCACCGGCTCGTTGCGCATGGCGTGGCACAAGCCGGTGCGTCACATGATCGACTACCTCGCGATCCTGAACGACCTGCTCGCGACGGGCAGCGCCGCGCACGAAGGCGAGGCGTGGTCCTACACCGGTGACGACGCCAAACCGTCGCCGGGGGTACCCCGCGTGATGATCGCCGCACTCGGCGAACAGATGCTGAAGGTCGCCGGCCGCCGCGCGGACGGCACGATCCTCTGGTGTGTCGGCCCCAAGACGATCCGGTCGCACATCGCGCCCGTCATCAACGACGCGGCGGCCGCAGCGGGCCGGTCGACTCCCGCGATCGTGTGCTCGCTCCCGGTGTGGGTCACCGACGATCCCGAACCGGCCAGGGGTTTTCTGGCACAGATTCTGGCGAACTACGCGGTGTTGCCCAGCTACCGGGCGATGATGGATCGTGAAGGCGTCGCAGGCATGGGCGAGCTGTCGATCGTGGGCGGTGAGGACTACGTGCGCGACGCCCTCGGTGAGATCGCTGCGAGCGGCGCGACCGACTTCACCGCCGTGCCGATGGGGGGGAACCCCGACGAGGAGGCCCGGACGATGGCCGTGCTGCGAGAAGCGCTGGCCGGGAGCTGAACCGCCGACCCTGCCGCCACCGACGAGGGCTTCCCGACCTCCCCGGACCGTCGCGCCCGCCCGGTCGGCGCCGAGACGAGCAGGATTCGAGAAGCGCCCGTCGGCGCGCCTCTCTAACGTGTCGACCATGGCCTACGAAGTGGATTTCGAAGTCGTCTCGACCGTCGGACTCGAGTCGTCGCCGGTCGCCGAGGCCCTCGCGGGCCTGCGTGCGAACGAGGCCCGGTATTTCAAGAACAAATACGATCACACTTTCACGGTCGAGCCTGCCCGGGATGTTCCCGAGATCGTCGCATGGGTGCATCGGGTGCTCGCCGAGGAACGCGACGTGCACATCGCTTCCGCACCGCTGGAAGCGTGCGAGTTCGAGGTCGACGGCATCCGCTGGGCGTACGTGTTCTACGAGAGCGGACTGTCGGTCAACGTGCTCTACACCCTCGCCGACGACGGCAAACGGGCCGTGGGCTTCAAACTCTCCGACGGCATGGACGTGCCCGCGGAGCTCGCCGACCGGTTCAAGTTCGCCCGGCAGCGCTCGAAGCTCGCCGGCACCATCCGCGGCTCGTATTTCGTGATCAAGGGCGAGTACTGACCACTCGACGTGCGGCCGGGAACCCGGCCGAGCGGGTTCGCTGCGGGTGTTCCGGGTGGGGTCATCCCGTGTGGCGGATCTCGCCGGCCAGGCGGGTCTGCGACACGGCGATCGCCGAGATCGCCGTGGGATCGACGGCGGTCGGGTCGTCTTCGAGCAACACCAGGTCGGCGAATTTGCCGACCTCGATCGAACCGGTCTCGTCGTCGGACCGGCACTGCCACGCCGCGTCGATCGTGATCGCCCGCAGGGCCGCATCCACGGGAATGCGCTCGTCGGCGTTCAGCACGTCGCCACCTTCGGCCATGATCCGGCAGGCCGCGTCCTCCGCATAGCGCAGGGGCTCGAGCGGGGTGACGTTCCAGTCGCTGTGCAACGAGATGCGCAAGCCGCCGGCGAGCGCCGAGGCGCACGGGTCGTACCGGTCGGCCCGCGCCGGCCCGAGCAGCCGGTCACGAAAGGCTCGACCCCACCAACGCAGGTGCCCGATCAGGAACGACGGCGACAACCCCAGCTGGGCCATCCGTTCGATCTGGTCGTCGTGCAGGATGCTGCAATGCTCGATCCGGTGGCGGTGATCGGCGCGGGGATGTGCGCTGAGCGCTTGCGCGTACGCCTCGATCGTGACGTCGATCGCGGCGTCGCCATTGGCGTGCACGCCGATCTGCCAACCGTCCCGGTGTGCCCGTGCGACGATCTCGGTGAGCTGTTCGGCGGAATGGTTCAGGCTGCCCCGGTCGTCGGTGCCCAGATAGGGCTCGCGCTGGTACCCCGAGCCGCCCTGGTTCGATCCGTCGGACCACGCCTTGATGCCATCGACGCGGAATCGTTCGCCGCCGAATCCGGGTGTGAGACCCGCCTCGATCCACGCGTCGTACAGATTCGACACCAGCATGCCCCGATAGCGCACCGGTGAGTCGGCGTCGACCACCTCGGTGAGGACGTCGAGGTCGCGGGTGCCCCGGGCCAGCCCGATCCCACAGTCGTGCAACAGGGTCACCCCCTGGGATGCCGCATGCCAGAGCAGGTCACGGTGTCGAGCGGTGAGTGCCGCCCCGTCGAGCACCGGGGCGTGACGCATGAACACGGCGAGCGCGGCGGCCTCTTCGATGCGGCCCGTGGGTTCACCGTCGGCGTCGCGGACGTACCGGGCCGTGGGCGGGTCGGGGGTGGTGCGGTCGACCCCGGCGGCGGCGAGCGCGGCGGAGTTCGCGTACCCGACATGCAGGTTGCTCTCGAGCACGAACAACGGATGGGCGGGGGCGACCCGGTCGAGCAGACGCCGATCGAAGCTCGGATGACCGGCGGTGATCGTCGGGTCGAAACGCTGAGCGAACGTCCACCCGGTCGACAGGGGCGCCGCTGCAGCGAGCGTGGCGAGCACCCTGTCGGTGTCGGGGGTCGTCATGGGGCTCACGTCGACCCAGTCCGACATGAGCACCATCGCCGCGTGCATGTGCGGGTCGATCAGCCCTGGCAGCAAGGCCCGACCGTCGAGGTCGAGCACCTCGGTGTCGGGCCCGGCGTGCGTGGCGACCTCGTCGACGGTGCCCACGGCGATGATCCGGCCGTCACGCACCGCAATCGACTCGGCACGGGAACCCGTCGGGTCCATCGTCAGCACCGGGCCGCCGACGATCACCAGGTCCGCGACGCCCCCCGCCCGGCGGGAGGGTCCGCGACGGGCGGGGTGACCACGGGTACCGGAGCGACGGTCGACGTGGCCGGTGGTCATCTCGGACGGGCGGGGCAACAGTGCCACGGACAGACATGCTTCACACATGCGTCGACCGTACCCGCGGTCGGCGGAGGACCCGGCACAATGGCCGTCATGGACGCGACGACACTCGACGGCATCGGACTGTGGAGTGCCGCGCTGCGCTACGGCGATCCCGGCGCCGCGGCCGACGCCGCGGCCGAGGTCGACGAACTCGGTTACCGGGCGCTCTGGTTGCCCGACGTGGGCGGTGATCTGTTCGAGGTCTGCGCCTCACTGCTCGTGGCGACCCGACGCAGCGTGATCGCCACGGGGATCCTGAACCTGTGGTTCCACGAGGCCGCGGAGACCGCCGAGCGGTACCACGCGTTCACCGATGCCCACGGCGATCGCTTTCTCGTCGGGATCGGGGTCAGCCATCAGGTCCTCGTCGAGGGCACCCACGTGGGCACCTATGAGCGTCCCTACAGCCGCATGGTCGCCTACCTCGACGCACTCGATGCCCAGCCGCGGCCCCTGCCGGTCGAATCCCGGGTGCTGGCCGCGCTCGGTCCGCGGATGATCCGTCTCGCGGGCGACCGGGCGGCAGGCACCCATCCGTATCTGGGGACCCCCGATCTGACCCGGCGGACCCGGGAAGCATTGGGGCCCGGGCCGCTGATCGCACCCGAGCAGGCCGTGGTGCTCGAAACCGACCCGGCGCGTGCCCGGGACATCGCCCGCGCCCACCTCGCCGGCTATCTCGGCCTACCGAACTACGCCCGCAGCATCGTACGCGCCGGGTTCGACGAGACCGAGTTGGCCGATGGCGGCAGCGACCGGCTCGTCGACCGACTGGTCGCCTGGGGTGACGAAGCCGCGATCGCCGCCCGCGTCGGGGAGCATCGTGACGCCGGAGCGAATCACGTGTGTCTGCAGGTGCTGGGCGTCGACCGGCTCACGTTGCCGTTGACCGAGTGGCGTCGACTCGCCGCGGCGCTGCTCTGAGCCTCGGTCACACCGCGCACGGGGCCTGCGGGTACGCGCGGCCCGTCGTCGCAGTCCGGACCGCTCGGTGGTCGTGGCTGCGCCGGCGTCGGGGGCATGTGGTCCCCGGACGTTCCTGCTCACCCCACAGCATCGCCGACCGCCGCCCGAGCCGGTCATCGGTCGGAAGATGCGCATACGATCCGGCCATGCACGATTCGGTGACCGTCCACTTCGCGGCTTCGCCGGAGGCCGTCTGGGAACTGGTGAGCGATGTGACGCGCATCGGCGAGTACAGCCCCGAGACGTTCGAGGCCGAGTGGCTCGACGGCGCGACGGGTCCGGCGGTGGGCGCCGAATTCAGAGGTCACGTGAAGCGCAACGAGAAGGGTCCGACCTATTGGACGAGGTGCCGAGTGGTGACGTGTGAGCCGGCCAGAGCCTTCGCGTTCGACGTGCTCACCAACGGCAGAGCGCTCAACACCTGGGGTTACACCCTCGAAGCGGTCGACGGCGGAACCGACGTGACCGAGTCGTTCCGACTCGCCGACACCCTTGCGCTGCGACTGTACTGGAAGCTGCTGGGCTGGGCGCGGGGACGGCGCAACCGCGACGACATGCGCACCACCCTGGAGCGCATGCGCGCGCAACTCGACGGCACCTGAACCAGACGCCGCGGAACCGTCCGGCCGCCTTCCCCGACCCCACCGGTGCCCAGGCGGCCCGGCGATCTCGCCCTGCCCGTCGTACGCGGGGCCCGTGACGTCGAGTTGGTTCGCACCCGCCTGCAGGGGAAGTCACCCTTCATGGATGCCATCACCCTGCTCAAGAACGACCACAAGTCGGTGGAGAAACTGTTCAAGGACTACGAGAAGACCGGCGAGCGTGCCTTCAAGACCCGGCGCGATCTCGTCGACCGGATGGTCGAGGAACTCTCGAAGCACGCCGTGATCGAAGAGCAACTGTTCTATCCGGTCACGCGGGCGACGGTGCCCGACGTCGACGACACCGTGCTCGAGAGCATCGAGGAACACCACATCGTCAAGTGGCTCCTCGCGGAACTGGAGAACACCGACGTCGAAGACGAACGGTTCCACGCCAAGGTCACCGTGTTGATCGAGAACGTCCGCCACCACGTGCGCGAGGAAGAGGACGAGTATTTCCCGAAGGTGCGTGACGAGCTCGGCCGCAAGGCGCTCGGCGAGTTGGGCGACGCGATGGCCGAGGCGCGGGACGTGGCGCCGCCGCATCCACACCCGCGCGCGCCCTCCACGCCGCCGGAGAACCAGGCGGCGGGTGGGGTCGTCGCGATCGTCGACCGGGTGGGCGACACGGTCAGCGGGGTCGCCCAGGGTGGGGTCGCGGCGGTCCAGGACCTGGTCGATCGCATCCGGGGGCTGACGCCCCGGCGGAGCCGACCCACCGGTTCGAGTACCGCACGACGTTCGGCGACCAGGGTCCGCGGTACCGCGGGCGGCGCGGTCGACGAGGTGGTTTCCTCGGTACGCGCCGCGCGTGATCGGGGCGAGGACGTCGTGGACGAGGCCAAGGGCGCGGTCGACGATGTCGCCAAGACGGCCCGCCGGGGAGCACGCAAGACCCGGGCCGCCGCCGCGGGTACGAAGGGGTCGACGACGTCGAAGCAGAAGGCGGGCTGACCGCCTGGTCACCTGCCCGTTCCCCGTCGGCCTACCCGCGCGCCCGGCAGACCGCACCGGTCGATACCCGACGGTCGACCGCGGCGCGGGCTGGTCAGTCGGTGAGTTCCAGGGCGAGGGAGATGGCGACCCGGCACGACGCCACACAGATGGCGTCGGGGTCACCGTCGAAGAGTTCGAGCCTCGCGAGCGTGGTGCCACCGCCGCAGACCGCGAGCCAGACCGTGCCGGGGTCGAGGTCTTCTTCGGGGTCGGGCCCGCCGACACCGGTGACCGCGAGTGCCACGTCGGCGTCGAGGAGTCGTGCCACGCCGTCGGCCATCTGACGTGCCGCCTGCTCGGTCACGACCGGACCCGGCCGGACGCCGAGCACGTCGAACTTGACCTGACTGGCGTAGGCCACCACGCCACCCCGGAACCAGGACGACGCACCCTCGGTCCGCGCCAGCGCACTGCTGAGCAGCCCACCCGTGAGCGACTCGGCCACGGCGACCGTGAAACCTTCGTCGCCGGCCCGGCCACCGAGGCGGCTGGCCAGTGCGGTGACGTCGGCGGATTCGATTCCTGGCATGGTCCTCACGGTCGTAGGGGGGTCGAGGATCGTGGTCCGGCACTTCCCGGTGCGTGAACGACCAAACGCGCGCGGGTCGACGGGTGGTTTGGCACCCCGTGGTCGGGGGAGCATGCCGACATGACCTCCGGCGACACCACCGACTCCACGATCGAGATCGGGGGTCACCCGGTGTCACTCACCAACCAGGACAAGGTGCTGTACCCGTCCACCGGGTTCACCAAGGGCGACGTCGTCGCGCACTACCGCAGGGTCGCGCCGGTGCTGGCGCCGTACCTCGCCGACCGGCCGCTCACGCTCAAGCGGTACCCCGACGGGGTCGACGGCGGGCACTTCTTCGAAAAGCACGCCCCCCGCGGCACCCCCGACTGGGTGCGCCGAGCGAAGATCACGATCGGCGAGGGCACCACGGTCGACGCGGTGCTGGGCGGAGACGAGGCGACCCTCGTGTGGTTGGCGAACCTCGCGAGCCTCGAACTGCACGCGCCACTGTGGCGGCACCCTCACGTCGGTGAGCCCGACCTGGTGGTGTTCGACCTCGACCCGGGCGCACCGGCCACGGCGGTCGAATGCTGTGCAGTAGCATTGCGCCTCCGGGACCGGCTGGTCGATGCGGGTCTGACCCCGGTCGCCAAGTCGTCGGGCTCGAAGGGGATCCACGTACTCGCCGGCGTCGAAGGGGTCTCGTCGGACGACGCGACCGAGTGGGCCCGTGCCGTCGCCGACGATCTGGCCGCCGAGACCCCCGACGAGGTCCTGACCCGTATGACCAGGTCGGCGCGCGAGGCGAAGGTGTTCATCGACTGGAGTCAGAATCGCGCCGCGAAGACGACCGTCGCGCCCTATTCGCTCCGAGGGCGGGACGCACCATGGGTGTCGACCCCGCTCACCTGGGACGAGGTCGAGGCCTGCCGCCGGGCCGACGACGTGCTGTTCGACCCGGGCCAGGTCGCCGAACGGCTCGACACCGTCGGCGACCTGGGTGCGGTGCTGCGCACCCAGCGGGAATGTCTGCCGCCCCTCGACGGTTCAAGTAGTTGATACATCAATGAAATGGCCCGGGTCGAGGACGCCCGGATCGTCGAGGAGCCACCATGACCAAGACCAAGACACTCGAACTGGGAATCGACACGTTCGGTGACATCACCGTCGGCACCGACGGCACCGAGAAGTCCGGCGCGCAGGTGGTGCGCGACATCGTCGATCAAGCTGTGCTGGCCGACCGGGTCGGCGTCGATTTCATCGGGGTCGGCGAACACCACCGTGACGATTTCGCCGTGTCGGCCCCCGAAGTGGTGTTGGCCGCGATCGCCGCACGCACCGAACGGATCCACCTGGGCACCGCGGTGACCGTGCTCAGCTCGGATGACCCGATCCGCGTGTACGAGCGCTTCTCGACCCTCGACGCGCTGTCGAACGGTCGGGCCGAGGTGATCCTGGGCCGCGGTTCGTTCACCGAATCGTTCCCCCTGTTCGGCTACGACCTGCGCGACTACGAGACGTTGTTCGAAGAGAAACTGGCGCTGTTCGCAGCCCTGCTCGAAGACGGACCGGCCACCTGGTCGGGCACGTTCCGTCCGCCCGTGCAGGACCAACTCGTCTACCCGCGACCCGAAGCGGGCACGATCCGCACCTGGATCGGCGTCGGCGGCAGCCCCGAATCGGTGCTACGCGCGGCGCGTTACGGCATCCCGCTCATCCTCGCGATCATCGGTGGCAACCCGGGCCGGTTCGGGCCGCTGGTCGACCTGTATCACCGCGCGCTGAGCGAATTCGGCCAGGCCGCGCAACCGGTCGGCGCCCATTCGCCCGGCCACGTCGGCGACTCCGACGAAACCGCCCGCGCAGAGCTGTGGCCGCACTACAGGGTCATGCACGATCGCATCGGTTCCGAACGCGGCTGGCCACCGCTGACCCGCGACGCCTTCGAACGTGAAGCCGGCCCGGGCGGGTCACTGTACGTGGGTTCGCCCGAGACGGTGGCCACCAAGATCGCCGCCACCGTCCGGACCCTCGGGCTCGACCGCTTCGGCCTGAAGGTCTCGTCGGGTCCGTTGCCGCACGAGCTGCTTCTCTCGAGCATCGAGCGTTACGGCACCCAGGTCATCCCGCGGGTGCGCGAACTGGTGGTCGCCGACGATCGAGCCGGCTCACACCACGCCTCGGCGGCGTGAGCCGCCCCCGCGTCGAAACAGACGACACCCCCCGGCGCCACCTGCTAGATGGGTCCCCATGGAACAGGGACCGTTCAAGGTGATCCAGTGGGCGAGCGGCACGGTGGGCATCCACGCCGTGCCGGCCATCGTCGCACATCCCGCGCTCGAACTCGCCGGGCTCTGGGTGCATTCATCGGCAAAGGTCGGGCGAGACGCCGGTGAGATCTGCGGCGTCGACGCGGTCGGCGTGACCGCGACCGACGACGTCGACACCCTGCTGTACGACACCGACGCGGACTGCATCAGCTACATGGCGAACTCCGACGTGCGGCCCGGAGAGGTCATCGAAGACCTCTGCCGGATGCTCAGCGCCGGCAAGAACGTGGTGAACACCTCGTTCGTGCCGCTGCTGTACCCGCGTGCCGCGGGAACGGGCGTGTCCGAACGGCTCACCGAAGCGTGCATCGAGGGCGGCACGTCGATCTACACCTCGGGCATCGACCCCGGCTTCGGCAACGTCGGGCTCGCCGTCGGCGCGCTCGGACTGTGCAAGGCGGTCGACGAGGTCCGCATGATGGAGATCGTCGACTACGCCACCTGGGACAACCGGTTCACGATGTTCGAGATCATGGGGTTCGGGAAGCGTGACGTCGCCGACTCGCTGTTGCTGTCGCCCGGGTCGACGGCGATGGCCTGGGGGCCGGTCGTGGCGCTGGTCGCCGCGGCGCTCGACCTCGAACTGGACGAGATCACCGAATGGCACGAGGTGATCCGCGCCGACGAGCCCTTCGAGATCGCATCGGGCACGATTCCCGCCGGGGGCATCGCGGGCATGCACTTCGAGATCCGGGGCATGGTCGATGGTGTCGCCCGCATCGTCGTCGAGCACGTCACCCGGCTGCGCGCCGGTGACGCACCCGACTGGCCCCAGGGCGCGGGCTACCGCGTGATCGTGACCGGCGAGCCGACGGTGAAGGTCGAACTCGAGCTCTCTTCTGCCCGAGGCGACCACAACCATGCGGGCTGCCTCGCCACCGCGATGCAGGTGCTCAACGCGATTCCCCACGTGGTCGCGGCCCCTCCCGGCATCGTGACCGACCTCGATCTGCCCGTCTCCCGGGCAGGCGGGCTCGCAGACGTGCGGGCCTGATTCTCGACAGTCGACCGCAAGTTGTAGTAGCCAGAGAAGACGACGACAAGCGAGGGGACAACCGATGAGCGGACCTTCAGGGCGATCGAGTTCGCTGAACGGGGTGGGCGATCACGCCCATGACCGGGCCCATGGCCCGACCCGACGCGGTCTGCGGCTGATCCTTTTCGGCGGCCTGATCATCGGCGCACTCGCGCTGGCATCATGCCAACCGCACGGCGCGGTGTTGCAGGGTCGCATCACCGACACCGACGCGGGCCGTTTCGCCGGCATCCAGGTGCGCGTCTACTCGTCGACCACCGAGTCGCTCGTGGCCACGACCCAGACCGACCGCGACGGTGACTATTCGTTCCTGCCCGCCGAACTTGCCGACGGCACCTACCGGATCCTGTTCTCGGAAGACTCGTGGTGGCAAGGGGCGACCAGCTGGGCCGACGCCACCGACGTCACGGTCACCGCGGGCTCCACGCGGACCATCGACGCCACGATCGACGCGGCCAAGGGAACGGTGACCGGCAGGGTCACCGACGGCACCGATCCCTTGGCGGACGTGCACGTGACCGCTCGGACCATGGAACTCGACCAGCCCGTCGCCGCAACGACCACGGCCGACGACGGCACCTACGCATTCGGTGCCCTGCCCGTGGGGATGTACCGGTTCCAGTTCGCTCGCCACGGCTACACGACTCGCTACTCGGCGGGCGCCACGACGCGGGTGGCTGCGCCGATCATCACCGTGACCGACGGCAGCACGATCGCCGGCGTCGACACGACCCTGACCGGTGAGGCATCGATCAGCGGGATCCTTTCAGACGGATCGGCACCCGTCGCTGGTGGGTACGTCTTCATCGCCGATCCGCAGAACGACGGGAGGGTGAGCTTTGCGGTCACCTCCGCCGACGGTCGTTTCACCTTCGGGGGTCTCAACGCGGGCACGTACGCGATCGCGTTCGTCGACGGCACCACTGGTGCAGTCACCTACTACGGCACGACGGGTGACGACCCCGCACAGGCCACGCCCATCACGTTGCCGGCCGGCGGTGCGGTCGACCTCGGCACGCTCGTGTGGGGTACCGCCTTGTATCCGCCGACCGCTCCGATCGCGGCGACCGCGACCGCAGGGGTCGCGGCGGCCGTCGTGAACTGGCAGCCTGCAGCCGCCAATGGTGGGTCGGCGATCACGGGCTACACGGTCACATCGGATCCCGACGCCAAGACGTGCACCACGACGGGCGCGACGAGGTGCACCGTCGACGGTCTGACCGTCGGAACGGCATACACGTTCACCGTGCGCGCGACGAACGGCATCGGCGACGGTCCCGCCTCGGCACCGACGACGCCGGTCACCCCGACGGCCTCGGCACGGTGGAACCAGTTGACGCCGCCGGCCTATGACGCCCCCTCGGGACGCGCCCTGCCGGCGATCGCGTCGCTCGGCGACGGCCGGACCGTGCTGTACGGCGGCGCGACCGGATCCACCACGGCCATCGGCCAGACCTGGATCTGGAACGGCGACATCTGGACCGAGATCCACCCGTCGACCTCACCCGGCCCGCTCATGGGAGCCGCGATGGCACCACTGGGCGACGGGCGCGCCGTGCTGTTCGGCGGTACGGTCGACCCGACGCAGTCGCCCTCGGGTACGACCTGGATCTTCGACGGAACGAACTGGACTCTGCAGTACCCGACGACCGCGCCGAGCCCACGGACTTCGGCGGCGATGACCACGTTGTCGGACGGCGACGTGTTGCTGTTCGGCGGAATGGGAGCCGACTTCGAACCGCTGGACGACACATGGATCTTCGACGGCACGACCTGGACCGAACTCGACCCGGGCACGGTGCCACCGGCGCGGACCGCGCCGGCGATCGCCGCGCTGCCCAACGGCGAGGCGGTGCTCTTCGGCGGTCTCGTGGACAGCTCGACGGTGCTCGCCGACACCTGGATCTTCGATGGCGCCACCTGGCACGAGGTCGAAGCATCGACCGCGCCGACAGCACGTGCCGGGGCCGGCATGGCGGCGCTCCAAGACGGTCGGGTCGTGCTCTTCGGCGGCACCCCCGCGTTCGGGTCCCCGTCGCCGATCTCCGATGAGACGTGGGTCTTCGACGGCGCCGACTGGACCGAGCTCGACCCGTCGAGCGTTCCGCCGGCGCGGTACGGGGCGGCGATGACGGCGACCGCCGACGGCGACGTGCTCTTGTTCGGCGGCACCGACCAGACCGGGGGCAGCGACCCCGACGACACGACCGCGCCGAACGACACGTGGGTCTTCGATGGCACCGACTGGAGCCGCCACGGTGACACCGCGGCACTTCCGCCGACGATGTTCGGGTCCAGCGCGGCCCTCCCCGGCGGTGAGGTCCTGCTCTTCGGCGGTGCCGACTCGCCGTCGTACGACACGGTCTACGACACGACCTGGTTGTTCGACGGGACGACCTGGAAGGGCCTGCACCCTGCCACCTCGCCGCCACCACGGGCCGGGGCATCGATGGTGACGTTGTCGGACGGATCCGTCCTGCTCTACGGCGGCTTCTCACCGGACCATGGCGCCTTCGACGACACCTGGATCTTCGATGGGACCGACTGGACCGAGCAGTCCCCGGCGACGTCACCGCCCGCGCTCACATTCGGATCGATGGTGGCCACGCCAGACGGCGGCGCCGTCTACTTCGGAGGCGCCGACCTGGTCGGGTCGCAGGCTTCCGACGCCACCTGGGTCTGGGACGGCTCGACGTGGACCGAGCAGACGCCGACCGCTTCGCCGCCTTCGCGGCTCGGCGCAACCATGGCGGTCGGGCCCGACGGCGACCCGGTGCTCTTCGGCGGTTTCAGCCTTGGCACCGGTACCCTCTTCGACGACACCTGGGTGTGGGACGGCACCAACTGGCACGAAGCGTCGCCGTCGAGCGCACCTCCAGCACGCGAACTCGCCTCCATGGTGACCTTGGCCGACGGCTCGATCCTGTTGTTCGGCGGGAGTGACGCGAACAACACCACGACGTTCGGCGACACCTGGCTCTTCGATGGCACGTCCTGGACACAGGGTCCCTCGACCGACGTTCCGCCACCCCGGGCCGCCGCGTCGATGGTGACCAGGAGCGACGGCACGGTGCTGTTGATCGGCGGTTTCACCAGCCCCGGCGACACGGCCCTGACCGACACCTGGATCCTGCAGTAGCCACCAGGCGGACCGCCGAGCGTGTGGGCGACCGAGCCGTCGCCGCGCCGACGGAAGGTCCTGCTTCACCCCCATGCGTTACCGGCGGTAGCATCTCGGCATCGATGCCCGGAGAGCCCGGTCGTCACAGGGGACAGACAGGGGACCGACGATGGCGCGACGCGCACGCCACGGCGGCACGACTTCGACCATGACCCGGACCCGTCGCCCGGTCGCGGCATTGGCCCTCACGGGCGTGCTGGTCATGGCGGTCGGGCTCGCCACCATCCCGCGAATCACGGGAGACTCCTCGGCCTCGGCCTCGGCTTCCGGAACCGGTCAGGCGCCCCAGCGCTTCAGCGCCGCGCAGCTCGCCGACCCGGCGTTCCACCCCGACCGGGGCTTCTGGGACGTCAAGGGCGTCACCCGCTTCGGCGACATTCCCGACGAAGCAGACGTGCTCGCCACCATGGGCATCGCCCGCTTCGACGCATCCTGGGCCCAGTTCGAGCCGACCCGGCTGACCACCCCGTGCCCGGCCGGCTACGACACCTACGACGGGCACTGCTTCAAGCCCCCGGCGGACGTCGACGCGCGGATCAAGCAGTACACCGACGCGGGGATGCCGGTCATGGCGATCGTGTTCGCCACACCCGCCTGGGCACGGGGCAGTCGGCCGTGTGTGCCCTACAACGCGTGGAGCGACGTGTTCTGTGTGCCCGATCACCCCGAGGACTTCGCCCGCTTCGCCGGGTACCTCGCCCACCACTACGACGGCGCATCGGGCAACGGCCGGGTCACCGACTTCGTCATCCAGAACGAGGTCAACCTGAACCAGTGGTTCAACGTCGGCTGCGGGGCGGGCACTCCCTGTGATCTGGGCACCTGGGTGCACGACTACGCCGACATCTACAACGCCGCATACGACGAGATCCGCACCTACCAGCCGAACGCCGAGGTGATGATCTCGCTCACCCAGCATTTCGAGAAGACCTTCGACGACCCCGACGCGGTGCACCCCGCCTATTCGATCAAGACGTTCCTGCCGCTGGTGGTGCCCCAGCTCGGTGCCCGGGAATGGTCGCTCGCATTGCACCCCTACCCGCGATCGGTCACCCCCGCGATCGACGCGAAGGACCTGCCCTATGCCACCTTGGGCAACCCCGGCGTCGTCGTGGGTTGGCTGCGTGCCACCTATCCCGACGTGCCCTCGGCGTGGCACGTGGAGTTCACCGAACAGGGTTTCAACAACCCCGGCCTGTTCGACGCCGAACAGGCCGACTCGCTGTGCCGCGCCTTCCAGGGCGTGTTGGGCACCCCGGGGGTCGGGTCGTTCATCTACCACTCGCTGCGCGACAACATCGGCGAGTTCGGGCTGTTCCTCGGCCTGCTCCAACCCGATGGCACCCCCAAGCCGGCGTTCGCCACCTGGTTGCACGCGAACGATCCGGCTCATCCCACCTGTGGGTTCGAGAATGCCGGCACCACCGTGGTGCGCACCGGTGTCGAGCCGGACTCGGGGGCGCTGTGGTCTTCGTCGCGCCCGCTTCCCGCCGGCTACGTGATGCAGCCGCGCCAATGGCGATTGTCCTACGAACAGCAACCCGGCACGACGATGGCCTACGAGTGCGGTGACGGTGACGACGACGCCACGCCACCCAGCTACCCGACGGGCACCTGGCTGTCGCTCAGCTCCGACTGTGGCGGTGCGACGCCGATGGGTCCGGTCGGCTGGATCCACACCGCGGCCGGCGCAGGCCTCACCCCGCTGTCCACCTGTGTCGACGGTGCGAGGCGCACGACCGTGGAAGGCGCCTGCCCGGGCGGCACGAGCGCCACGCCGCTCGGGTACGCCTCGGCCGAAGACGTACCTGCCGACGTGCTGGAAGCGGCCAATCATCCGTCCACCACCACGACCACGACGGTGCCGGTCGACGTGGAGCATCCCGACCTGAGCGGGTACGACGTGGTGTTCGAGGTGACCTCGGGGTCGTTCCAGATCGGCAACGCGGGCACGGTCGCCCTGCCCGACGGCGACCCCGAAGGCGAAGCGCGCAGCTACCTCGTCGGCACCTGGAACGAGACCACCGGCGCGCTCGACGTGCAGTTGTTGGTGCCCACGTTCACGTCGTCGGTGCAGACGACGATCCTGCCCGACCCGGTGCCGACCAGTTTCACCATGACCCAGGTCGGTGCGGGGTTCGGGTCGTTGGACCCCGACACCGGGGCGTTCCGGATCGACGTGAGCGTGAACACGCAGCTGGGCAGCCCGGATCCACTGTTCGCGGGGTTCATCGGCGAGAACTGCGTGCTCGGCCCGACGTCGCTGACGTTGACCAGCGACGCGCCCTTCGACCTGACGGCGGCGGTGCCCACCGCCGATGTCGGCGACGAGGGCTTCGCCTTCCCCGCGGCCCGGG
>JBDZUV010000192.1:0-3944 GCA_040255345.1 Actinomycetota bacterium
CCGGCGGACGGTCTCGTCACCGGTATCGGTCGGATCAACGGTCACCTGTTCGAGGCCGACCGGTCCACATGTGCGGTCGCGGCCTACGACTACACGGTTCTGGCCGGAACCCAGGGTTGGCGGAACCACCACAAGAAGGACCGTCTCTTCGAGATCGCGGCGAACCTCGGCATCCCCCTGGTGCTGTTCGCGGAAGGTGGCGGCGGGCGGCCCGGCGACACCGACGTGCCGGTCATCTCGGGTCTGGACACCCGGGCGTTCGAGCTGTTCGCCCGGCTCTCGGGCCGGGTGCCCACCGTCGGCATCGCATCGGGGAGGTGCTTCGCCGGCAATGCGGCACTGCTCGGCTGCTGCGACGTGATCATCGCCACGGCCGACGCCACCATCGGCATGGCCGGACCCGCCATGATCGAGGGCGGCGGTCTCGGCAGGTTCCGGCCCGACGACATCGGGCCCATCGACGTGCAGGTCGCCAACGGCGTGGTCGACGTCGCGGTCGACGACGATGCCCGGGCAGTGGCCACGGCCAAGCGCTACCTCGCGTTCTTCCAGGGCCCCGTCGACGACTGGGCCGCGGCGGATCAGACCACCCTGCGCACCCTGGTACCCGAACACCGCAAGTCGGTCTACGACGTGCGCGCCGTGATCGAGACGTTGGCCGACACGTCATCGACCCTCGAGCTGCGCCGTGGCTTCGGCAAGCCGATGATCACCACCCTCGCCCGACTCGGAGGCCGAGCGGTCGGGATCATCGCGAACGACCCGGGCCATCTGGGCGGCGCGATCGACCGGGACGCCGCGGACAAGGCCGCCCGCTTTCTCGGGATGTGTGACGTCCACGGCCTCCCGGTGCTGTTCCTGTGTGACACGCCGGGTTTCATGGTCGGACCCGAGGCCGAGACGACCGCCCAGGTCCGCCACTTCGCCCGGATGTTCGTCACCGCCGCCGCGATGCGGGTGCCGTTCGGGACCGTGGTGCTGCGCAAGGGCTACGGACTCGGCGCCCAGGCGATGGCCGGGGGAAGCTTCCGGGCAGGGCTTTTCACCCTGTCGTGGCCGACCGGCGAGTTCGGCGGCATGGGGCTGGAAGGCGCGGTCCGCCTCGGCTTCCGCTCCGAACTCGAAGCGATCGACGACGAAGCCGAGCGGCAGCGCACCTTCGAGTCGATGGTGGAGGCCGCGTACCGGCGGGGTCGCGCCGTGAACATGGCCGCCCATCTGGAACTCGACGATGTCATCGACCCGGTCGAGACCCGGGCGCGTGTGATCGACGCGTTCGCGGCGGCTGGTCCGGTGCTGGATCCGGCCCGGCGCTTCGTGGATCCGTGGTGAAGCGGCAGGCTGCGACTCAGAGGTAGGTTCCGGGCCGGTCGGGAACCGGGCCGGGGTTCGGACCACCCGGCCCGATCTGCTGGCGCATCTGGTCGAGTTGCTGGCGGGCCGCCATCTGCTGTGCGAACAGGGTGGCCTGGATGCCGTGGAACAGCCCTTCGAGCCAACCCACCAGCTGCGCCTTCGCGACGACCAGCTCCGCGCCGGTCGGCGTGTCCTCCTCGGCGAAGGGAAGCGCCAACCTGCCCAGTTCGTCACGGAGATCCTCCGACAGGGCCGCACTCAGCTCGGTGACCGACCGGTCGTAGATCTCCCGGAGACGTTCGCGGGCCGGTTCGTCGAGGTCGAGGCTGCGGACCTCCTCGAGAAGTTGTTTGATCATCGAGCCGATCCGCATGACCTTGGCCGGCTCCTGGACCGCCTCGCGGGTCGCGGCTCCCTCGCGTTCGGACTCGTCGCTCCCGTCGGGCCGTGCGACCAGCTGTGGCCGTGGCATCTCGTTTCGGGGTGATTCAGGATCGCTCATGACTGCACTTCCTCACTGGCCGACCCATGTGGTCGACCTGTCGATTCCGCTCACGTCGCAGCGTACGCGAGAAGTGGCACACGCATTTCGTCTGCCGTGACGGACCCGTGTCGACCGACGAGCTGAAACGGTCCGGTGTCTCGTGGATCATGGAACGACACCGGTTCCCGCGCGACCAGTGCGACGTCGCCCAGGCGTCGCACCGCCTCGGCGGAGACGTGGGGGCCGAACCACTGCTGGGCGATGATCTCGTCACGGCTGAGGACCCAGGCGACATCGCTGTGGACACGGGCCGCCTCGAGCAACTGCCGCGTCCGGCCCGGGCGCGCGTGCAGCCAGCGGAAGCGGCCCTCTCCCGACTGCATCGCCAGATGCGGGGTGACGCCGCGGTCGAGTTCGATGATGCGGTCACCGACTTCGACCTGGCCGTGATCGGCCGTGATCACCAGCGCCGCACCACGGGGCAGCAACGCGCTCACCTCGGCGACGAGTCGATCGACGGCGACGAGTTCGGCTTCGTAGTGTTCGCCGAGTCCGTATTCGTGGGCGACCTTGTCGAGACCCTCGTAGTAGGTGTAGACGAACGGCTCCCCGGCGTCGAGAAGACGTCGGAGCTCCACGATCATGGTCGACAGCATGCGATAGCCGTGCGGACGCGCCCCGCGCAGATGCGCCCGGGTGAAACCGGAACCCTCGAACTCCGCGCGGGTGACCGTCGGCGGCCGTTGGGAACAGAACGGTTCGACGAGCTGCAGCGATTCCGGGGGGATCCGTGACCGGGCGTCTCCCTGTGGGGTGTTCCACCGCAGCACGTTGAGCACCTCGCCCTGCGCGGCGATGCGGTAGCCGATCACCCCGTGCACACCGGGGGTCGTGCCGGTGGCGATGCTGGTCAGGGCGGTGGCGGTCGTCGAGGGTGCCACGGTGTGGATCGGCCCTCCGTCCATGGCCGCGAGGGTCGGGGCGGACGCGGTGCGGGTGCGGAGCTGCTCGTATCCCAGCCCGTCGATGATCAGCAGCACCACCTGGTCGGCGTCGGCGAGGACGTCGGGCATCCACGCGTACGGGGCCGCGACCGAACCATCTTCGCCCGGTCCGGGTTCGAGCAGTGCGGGCACGACGTTGCACACGCATGCTCCCGCGTAGTCGGGAAGGTCCGGGACGAGGTCGCCGACGAGGGTTCCGGTGGCGCCGGTCGTCTCGTGGTTCCCGGAGCGGTCGTCGGTCGTGGAGGCCATGTGATTGCCACGCTATCGGTCCCGGCCCGGCACGTCTTCACGACCGGGCATCGGTACCCGGGAGGCCGTGCCCATAGCATGGAGGGGGATGAGAGTCTCCACCAGGGGCGACTACGCGAGTCGCGCGCTGCTTTCGCTCACCCTTCACGATGCCGAAGGGCCGACGTCGGTGCGTGACATCGCGGAACGGACCGGTCTGCCCCAACCGTATCTGGAGCAGATCCTGCTGGCGCTCAAGGGAGCCGGACTGGTCCGATCCAAGCGTGGCGTGGGCGGCGGGTACATCCTCGCTCACGCACCCGAGGACATCACGCTGGCGCAGATCGTCTCTGCGGTCGACGGTCCGATCGTGGTCGGCGACTTCGGCGAACCGCACACCAACGGCGCCTGCGACCACGAGGGGCAGTGTGTGCTGCTGTCGATCTGGGGCCACGTCGGCGAGCACATGCGCGAGCTGCTCGAAGGTTCCACGCTCGCCGACATCGCGGCGATCAGCCGCGGTGAGGCACCCTGGCCGGGCTGAGCCCGTCCGGCGCGGTCAGTCGCCGCGGTTCCGGAACCGGCCCAACACCTCCTCGAGGTCGGCGGGGAGCGGCGCGGTGAACTCCAGGCGGCGGCCGGTCACCGGGTGGACGAACCCGAGCGTGTGGGCGTGCAGGAACGGGCGGCCCAGGGACACCTCCGAGCGGGCACCGCCGTAGGTCGTGTCACCCAGCACCGGGTGCGCGATGGCCGCGAGGTGGACCCGTATCTGATGGGTGCGGCCGGTCTCGAGGGAACATTCCACGAGCGACGCCACCAGCGGCTCGGTGTGACTCTCGACGACCCCGTAGCGGGTGCGGGCCGAC
>JBDZUV010000193.1:0-3932 GCA_040255345.1 Actinomycetota bacterium
CCGCGGTCGACTGGGTGACGTCCGCGTCCTCCGCCGTTCCCTCCCGGCCGTTCTCGCCGGGAACCCACTTCTCGGTGATCAGCGCGTTCGAATACTCGAGCGACAGCAGGGGGTCGATCGTGTTCTGGATCTGGTGGGCCTCGGCGCCGGCGTTCAGCTCGTCGCGCAAGGCCTTCATCTTGGCGGTGTTCTCTGGGGTGAAGAGCTGGTCGACGGTGGCGCCGTCGGTCATGGTGAACATGACGATCATCGCCTGACCACCGAACAACTGCTCGTACGCGTGGTCGTCCTGATAGATCTTGTCCGACTTGTTCAGGTAGCTCGACTGGCTGGTCGCGAACTCCAGTCGGGTCACGCCGATGCCCAGGATCAAGGTGATCAGCAGCCCGACGATGGCGACCGTCCCGGCGCGTTTGCCTGCTGACAGCGCCAGCCATCCCCAGAATCGCTTCATCGATCTTCCACGCTTTCATCGTCGCGCCGTCTGGGTCGGTTCATCCGACGCATGCGCCCTCGAACCCGGAACGTCGGCTCACCCTAGTGGCCGTCGGGCCGTTGTATCGGACCGACACACAGGCCCGTGTCGGGCGGGTAGGATCGGTGCGTTCGACGAAAACAGCGGGGGCATGATGCAGCTTTCTTCCAGTCGGTCGAGGACTTCCCAACCGCGCGGTCGACGACCCTGGGCGACGATGGTCGGCTCGGTGTCGGCCGGTATCGCTCTCGTCGTCGCGTCGATCGTCGCCCTCCCTGCCGGGGCGACGTCCGGGGCAGCGACCACGGCCGCGTCACCGCGCAGCGCTCCAGCTGCACCGCAGGCTCTGGCGACCCAGTCGGCCAATCAGCCCTACGCGATCCAACTCGTCGACCGTTTCGTGCCGGGGTCACAGCCGGCGACCGACGCCCAGGCGACGCCGCTGGCGACGCGGCTCGACGCGGGCACGCCGGTGTCGAAGGTGGTGGGGCAACTCGCCCGGAGCGCGGCGGCGGTGACGCCGACGCTCGACGACGCCTACCGCGCCCTGTTGGGCCGGGCGGCCGACCAGGCCGGTCTGGACTATTTCGCCGGACGGGTCGCCGACGGGGCCTCCATCGAGTGGGTCCTCGCCGCGATGGCCGCTTCGGGCGAGTTCGCCGCGACGAGGCCGTCGGCATCGGACCGGATCGACGCGGTGTACGAGGGCATGCTCGACCGGAGCGCCGACCCGGGCGGCAAGACCTACTTCACCGACCGGCTCGCGGCAGGCATGACGCCCGCCGCGATGGTGTCGGTGATCTGGCACAGCACCGAATACGGACAGCTCCAGGCCGACGCCGCGTACCAGCAGGTGCTGCTCCGTGCCGCGGACGTCGGCGGACGAGCCTATTGGAGCGGGGTCGTGAAGGCCTCGGGTCGGCTGGCCGTTCAGATCGCCCTCGGCGCTTCGGCGGAATCGGTCGGCTACGGGTGCGACCCGATCGCCGGCGGGTCGTGCATGTTGCCGTGGCCGAACGACTACTCCACCCGTCCCGACGCGTCGACCGCGACGGGCAAGCGGGTGAACCTGAAGGCGTCACAGCTCCCGGCCAACGCGTCGGGCAAGCACATCGACCCGTCGCAGCTCAATCGTTCCGACGGCTTCAGCCCCGGATCGACCTTGATGGTGCAGGTGCCGGGGGTCGACCCCGACGCGTCCGGGATGGCCATGATCGACACGCTCGACCGCAACGGCGACGCCTCGCCGGTCGTGCTCTATGACACCGATGCCGACGAGATCGTGCCGACGTGGTCCGAACTCGATCTGCACGCGCCCTATGACGACCCGGCCGAACAGTTGCTGCTGATCCATCCGGTGAAGAATCTCACCGACGGCCACCACTACGTCGTCGGGCTGCGGAACCTGAAGAACCACTCGGGCCAGACGCTGCCGGCACCGCCGGTGTTCGCCGCCTACCGCGACGGCGGGACCAGCCCGGTCGCCGGATTCGAGCAGCGTCGGGCGCACATGGATTCGGTCCTGACCACGCTGGGTTCCCAGGGTTTCGATCGGTCGACCGCCTATCTGGCCTGGGACTTCACCGTCGCGAGTACGGCGAACATCACCGGTCGACTCCTGCACCTGCGTGACGACGCGTTCACTCAGCTCGGTGCGGCGGCGCCGGCGTTCACGGTGACCACGGTGACCCCCGGAACCCACTCCGGTATCGACCGGGTGGTCGAAGGCACCTTCGACGTGCCCAACTATCTGACCGGTACCGGTGCTCCCGGGTCGACCTTCGACGAGGACGCGTCCGGCCTACCGACCCGCAACGGCACCTTCACCGCGAACTTCCGGTGCGTCGTCCCGACCGCCTCACTCACCACCCCCGCCAGGCCATCGCTGTACGGTCACGGATTGTTCGGCTCGGCCAACGAGGTGACCGCCGGCAACGTCCAGGACATGGCCGCCGAACACGACATGGTGTTCTGCGGGACCAACTGGGTCGGCATGTCCAACGACGACATCGGCACCGCGGCGGGCATCCTGGGTGACCTGTCCGGGTTCGCCAAGTTGGCGGACCGCATGCAGCAGGCGGTGTTGAACTTCCTGTTCCTGGGTCGTCTCATGAAGATGAGTCCGGGCCTCGCGGCCGACCCGGCCTTTCAGAACGGCGACGGCGCCTCGGTGCTGGCCCCGGGTGAGCTCTACTACGACGGCAACAGCCAAGGGGGCATCGAGGGTGGCGTGGTCACCGCGGTGTCCACCGATCTGACCCGTGCCGTGCTCGGCGTGTCGGGCATGAACTACTCGATGCTGCTGCCGCGCAGTACCGACTTCGAGACCTTCGAGGCGATCATGAAACCCGCGTACCCCTCCGAGTTGGACCGGATGCTGGGGCTCGCCGCGGTGCAGCTGCAGTGGGACCGTTCCGAACCCGACGGCTACGCGAACCACATGACGACCGATCCGCTGCCGGGGACTCCACAACACCAGGTGCTGCTCCAGATCGCGCTCGGTGACCACCAGGTCAGCGACTATGCCGCCGACACGATGGCCCGGACCGTCGGCGCGAAGGCCCACTGTCCGGCGTTCGATCCGGGACGGCTCACCGATACCCGTCTGCTGTGGGGAATCGACTGCATCGCCTCGTACCCGTCGACGGGTTCGGGGATCGTGTACTTCGACAGCGGTGTACCGCTCCCGGTGCTCGGGAACACCTTGCCGCCCGACGGCCACGACCCGCACGAGGATCCGCGGAACGACGCCGACGCCCGCCGGCAGAAGTCGGCCTTCCTGCAGCCCGACGCGACCAGTCGGATCATCGACGTGTGCGACGGTGCCGCCTGCCACGTCGCCCAGCGCTGATGCGGTGACGACCCGAAGTCGTGCTCGGGCCCGGTGCACACCGGCGGTCGGCACGGCGCGGCCGCCCTGGACGGTGTGGCTCGTGACGCGGGTCAGCCGTCTGTGAGCTCGCGGACGTCCGACGCGCCGAACACCCGCTGTACGAGGGCCCGGTAGGGCGCCCGAAGGTCACGCAGTCGTCCGGTCTCACCCGTGGCTACGGCCTCGGTGGCCAGCCCCACCAACGCAGTGACCAGCGCCCGGATCGTGAACGACAGCTCATCGACGGTACCCGGAAACGGAACGTCGCCGAGCAGCGAGACGATCGACTCGACGAACGAATCGATGGTGGCGCGGCGCTGTTCGATCACCAGCGGACCACTTGCGTACACCTCGACGAGGAACACCTTCGCCAGACTCGGTGATTCGGCGAGCAGGTCGAGATACCAGCCGACGATGGTGTCGATCCGCTCGATCGGGTCCGAGGCTGATGCGTCCGCGCGCAACGAGGCCGACGCCGAATCCATCAGTTGGCCGAGTATTCCGGTGACCGATGCGTAGGTGGCCCGGAAGCAGTCGGCCTTGTCGTCGAACTGTTCATAGAAGGTGGCGCGGGAGACCCCCGCC
>JBDZUV010000194.1:0-3893 GCA_040255345.1 Actinomycetota bacterium
ATCTCGGTCCAACGCTGGGTGCTGGGTGCCGACATCACCATCCCGCGTTGCGGGTCGACACCAGTTGCCGAGCCGCCTGGCGTGGCCTCCACGGCCACACCGGCACAACCCGCGCCAATACGTGCCTGCGCGATCGTCGCCGTCGGCGCGTTCAACGGCGCGTCCACGGTCGTCTCGAGTGAACCGCTCGGCTTTGCCTCGACGAGGCCGGGCTGACGCGGCGAAGCGATGATCCGAAATCTCCTGCGTCCACTACGCTTCCGCACACGGAGGGCCGGGTGGAACCTCCAATCGGCCCAGAGACCCCCAGACCATGGAGGCCCCATGTCCCGACTGAAGCAATCCGCCATGATCCCCCTGCTGGTCGCTTCGCTGCTGCTGGTCGGCGCCTGCGGCTCGAGCGACGACCGTGCGACGCCTGCCGGTGACGCCGCGACGACGACCGCGACGGGCGAGTCCCAGGACGATGGTGACACGACGGCAGGTGACGACGAATCGAACGGCGGCGATTCCACCACTCCGGAGACGACGTCGGCTACTGCAGACGAGCCCACCGAGCTGTCGGGTTCGTACTGCGACATGGCGAAGCAGGCCGAGGACGACACCTACTCGCTCGACATGGATGCGACCGACCCCGACAAGGCACTGTCCGACATGAAGAAGAGCTTCGGCGACAGCCTCGACAACGGCAAGGCACTGCGAAGCGCGGCACCCGCGGCCATCGCCGACGAGATCGACGCGGTGCTGGACGCGCTGGAGACGGCCAACCCCAAAATCCAGGCGGCCACGAGCATGGACGAGGCGATCAACGCGTTCTCCGGTGTCATGGATCCGCAATTCATCGAACACGCGAACAAGATCAGCGCCTACGACGAGGCCGAGTGCGGCATCGACACCGGCACACTGATGACGCCTTCGGGCGAGTAGCCGGCGACAGGCCCACCGGGGCGCCAGATTCGCTGTCCCACCCTGTCGGTATGCTGCTCGCTGCAGTCGAACTCCGCCCCGAGGAAGCGACGACATCATGGCGCGAGACCGCGACGACCCACCCACTGATGGATCATCAGGGCATCTGATCGTTCGGCCCGTGCCCGCGGGCACGAATCGATCCTGCCCGACCCAGCTTCGCGTCTTCCGGTCGCCCGTGGCGGAGGTGCACGGCGGCCCACTTCCCGTGCCCGCGGGCACGTTCCCGACCCGGAATCGGGCTTTGCTGCCCGCGGGCACGAGCCCCAGCGGTCCCACGCGCCCCGTGCCCGCGGGCACGAATTCGTCGTCGGCGGGGTAGATTCGGCGTCGTCGGGCCTGGGCCTGGGCCCGGACCGCGACCTGACCTGGACCTGGACCTGACCTGGGCCTGACCTGAACCGAAACCCGCTTCCAGTAGTGAGCGGCAAAAGAGGAGCGTCATCCGGATGGACCGACCGGACGAGCCGACGCCGACGCCGACGCCAAACCCATCATCGACGAGCGACCGCACGATGACCCCCAGTCGCGGACTGAGTGCGGTCGCGGGACTCGGGGCCGCGGCCGTCGGGCTCGGCGTCGCCGAATTCGTGGCCGGTGTCTCCGACTCGGCGCCCTCACTGCTCATCGGCGTGGGCGACGCGGTCATCGACATCATCCCCGGATGGCTCGACCGTGCCGCGATCGACCTGTTCGGCCACAACGACAAGACCGCCCTCATCGTCGGCACCCTCATCGTCGCAGCAATCATCGGCGCCGGGCTCGGGGTCGTCGCCCGACACCGCTTCATCCCTGCGGCGTCCGGCTACTTGGCCTTCGCCCTGATCGGTGTGGCCGCCACGATCTCCCAACCCGGAACGTCCGCGGCGGGAGCCGTGATCGTCGGCTCGATCGGCGCCGCGGTCAGCGTCGGCGTGCTGTGGTATCTGTTCGAGCTGCCGCACCGAAGCGACACACCTCGAGCGACCGGTGTGGTTGCACCGGAGCTGGCGGCGACGACGAGGCGGACGTTCCTGATATCGGCCACCGCCGCGTTCGTCGTCGGCGCACTCGCCGGCCTCGGCGGATGGGTCCTTTCCGGGCGCGAACGGGTCGACGAGATCCGAAGGGCGATCCGCCTTCCCCGTCCGATCCGCCGGGCCCAGACTGCGCCGGCTGGGGCCGAACTCGGCATTCCCGGGCTCACCCCGCTGTACGTCCCCAACGACGAGTTCTACCGGATCGACACGGCGCTGATCCCACCGGCGATCGACCCCGCCGACTGGCACCTCGACGTGCGCGGCCGCGTCGACCATCCCTACTCGCTCAGCTATGACGAACTCATGGCCCTGCCCCAGATCGAGGCCGACATCACGCTCGCCTGCGTCTCGAACGAGGTCGGGGGTGACCTCGTGGGCAACGCCAGATGGCAGGGAGTTCCACTTCGTGACCTGTTGACGAGGGCCGTCGTCCGAGACGAAGGCGCCCAGATCATCGGCCACTCGACCGACGGGTTCACCGCCGGCTTCCCCGTCGAAATGGGCCTCACCACCGACAACGCCATGGTCGCCGTGGCGATGAACGGCACACCGCTTCCCGTCGACCACGGATTCCCGGCCCGACTCGTCGTGCCCGGCCTGTACGGCTATGTGTCGGCGACGAAGTGGTTGACCGCCATCGAAGTGACCGGGTGGGACACCGACGGCTACTGGATTCCCCGCGGCTGGTCGAAGAAGGGGCCGATCAAGACCGAGGCCCGCGTCGACGTGCCGCGTCGAGGCAGCCCGGTCGCGGCCGGGCCGACCGTGATCGCCGGCGTGGCCTGGGCGCCGACCCGGGGCATCGACCGTGTCGAGGTCAAGATCGACGACGGACCATGGCGCCCCGCGACCCTGGCCGATTCACTCGGTGTGGACACCTGGCGCCAGTGGCACGGAACCTGGGATCTCACGCCGGGCAGCCACACGATCACCGCACGGGCGACCGACGGGACCGGAACCATCCAGACGGTCACGGCGGTGCCCCCCGCGCCCGACGGGGCATCGGGCTACCCCAGCATCCAGGTCACCGTCGAAGCCTGAGCTGCCGACCGGGACATCGAGGCACACAGCCGACGGGCGCGCCCCCGCCGGCCCCGACTCCCGCAGCGCCCCCGCTCACCGCCACCGCCCGATCGGTCCGGTCCGCTCAGCCGCCCGGACCGCGGCCGTCCAGGTCGAACTCGGCCAGCTCGACCGGGCGACCCTCGTCGATCGAGCGATGCGCTGCGGCACCCATCGCGACCGACCACACGCCGTCGTCGACGGTCACCTCCGGCGTCGAGCCCGTGCGGATCGCCGCGGCGAACCGTTCGAGTTCGACATACGACGCACCGTGGTGCGTGCCGAGGTGACCGACCTCGCCGTAGTCGATCGGACGGGTCACGACCGGCCAGTCCGGTCCCCGGCTGCCGATCACCAACTCGGGGCAGGCGCCCCGGGCGACCTCGGCGAACCCCGGCACGTGCGCCTCGACCTTGCCGGCGTCGCCCACCACGGTGAGCTCCTGTTCCCAGCGCGACCCTTCGGCGAACATGCACAGGTCGAGCACCGCCCGCACGCCACCGGGGTAGTCCACGATCACGAACGCGTTGTCGAGGATGTCGGGTCGCCGGCCGTCGTACACCTCGTCGAGGTGGTTCACGTTCTGCCCACCGCTGGCGAGGATCCGCACCGGGCGCGTACCGGTCACCTGGTTCATCAGGTCGAAGAAGTGGCAGCACTTCTCGACCAGCGTGCCGCCCGTGTTGGCACTGAAGCGGTTCCAGTTGTCGACCTTGACCAGAAACGGGTACCGGTGTTCGCGCACGGCCACCATGTGGACCCGCCCGACGGTCCCGGCCCGCACCTCGCCGAGCACGCCGTCGACCGCCGGGAAGTACCGGTACTCCAAGCCCATCCACACCGGTG
>JBDZUV010000195.1:0-3862 GCA_040255345.1 Actinomycetota bacterium
GGGGCGACCGCAGCCAGGAGCCGACCGGCGACCAGCGCCTCGACGACCGGGACGGGCGAGGCGTGTGCGCCACACGCCCGGGCGACGACCGCGAGGTCTGCGAGCGACGCGTCCATGCCGCCGACGACCTCGGGGAGCCCCATCGCCCACACGCCCATCTCGGCGAGCGCGGCGTGCCCGACGCGGTCGAACCCGCCGGTGGATTCGGCCGCCCGGACCTGCTCGGCGCCACCGACCCGGTCGAGGAGTCGACCGAGCGCGTCGGCGAGTCGGTGTTGTTCGTCGGTGGGGGAGAGGTCCATGGGTGCGTTCCTCGGGTCGCGTGGAGGAGGGTCGCGGTGACGCTCGGATCTGACGACCCGTCAGGAGATTACGGGATCACGGCGGGATCCACGTTCGTCGACGGGCTCCCCGGCCGGATCCGGTGGCTTTCGCCGCTCACCCGCGGCCGGTCACACGACCCTTTGCGGGGCGGCCTCGCAGGCGGCCCGCGCGGCGGCTCAGACGGCGGGTTCGGCGTCGGGCAGACGCAGGTGACCCTCGCGCTCCGCCCACCGCTCGAACACCACGGTGAGAAAAGGGGGGACCGCGGCGAACAGGCCGAGCAGGACGATCTTCGGAGTCCACCGACCGCGCACCCCCACGGCGAGGGTCGCCACGAGGTAGGCGATGAAGATCGCGCCGTGGATCGGGCCGACGATCCGGACGCCGGCCTCGTTCTGGATGAGCCCGTACTTGAAGACCATCGCGACCAACAGGGCACCCCAGGAGATGGCCTCGGCGATGGCGACGGTCCGGAACACGGCGATCAGCCGATCCGTCGTCTGATCCTTCTGGGGATCGGCGGCGGTGATGGTCATGTGATCCTTTCCCCGAACTCGTCGAGCCGGGAGGGGGTCGTGGGATGGCCACGGCCGCACAGCGCGGCACCGCGCGGCGCAGGCCGTCGGTATGCGGACGAGTCCCAAGGGTACCGGTGGCCGGTGGTGCCGAGCCCCATCGGGTGCTGGGAATGCACGTGACGCTCACCACACGCGCCCGTTCAGCCGACCGCGGTCGCTGCCACCTGCAACAGTCGGGCCGCCTTGAGTTCGGTCTCGGCCCATTCGCCGGCCGGATCCGAACCCCAGGTGATGCCTCCACCGGTCCCGAACCACAATCGACCGTCGTCGAACCAGAACGTCCGGATCGCGACGTTCAACTCACCGGTCGCCCGATCGGCGTCGACCCACCCGAGCGCGCCGCAATAGGGGCCGCGGGCGGTCGGTTCGAGTTCTGCGATGACCCCGAGTGCGGCCAACTTCGGTGCACCCGTGATCGATCCGGGAGGAAAAGTCGCCTCGAGCAGGTCCGCCCAGCCCACGTCGGGTCGAAGCTCGCCTCGTACGGTCGACACGAGATGGGCCAGACCGGGGTGTTCTTCGACGCCGCACAACGTCGGTACCCTCACCGACCCCCACTCGCACACCCGACCGAGGTCGTTGCGGACGAGATCCACGATCATGACGTTCTCGGCCCAGTCCTTGTCGAGGAAGGCGTTCCGGTGCACCGCCGTGCCCTTGATCGGCGAGGACCACACCGTCCGTCCTCGCCGTCTGAGGAACAGCTCGGGAGACGCCGAGGCGACGGCGGTGCCCGGCACCCGGAGCGTCGCGGCGAACGGCGCCGGGTGGTGGCGTGCCAGCGCGGTGCCCAACGCGACGACATCGGCGTCGGCGGGCAACGGCGTGTCGACCAGACGGGTGAGGTTCACCTGGTAGACGTCACCTGCGGCGATCCGTTGCCGGATGTCGGTGACCCCGGCGGTGAAGGTGGCCTCGTCGAGGGACGTGCGCCATACGGCGCCGTCGCGGAGGCCGGGCCAGCCACCCGTCGCTGCGACCGGGGACGGTCGCACCTCGGCGAAGCGGGCGCACACGACCGGACCGTCGAAGGGCACCAGCACCGCCCACCGGCCCGTCGAGTCGAGTGCGGCAAGATCCGAGGTGCAGTCCATCAACCCGCTCATCACCTGACCGCCCATGATCGCGACCGGCTCGGAGTCCGCCATGGTCACATTGTGGTGCGTGCTCGATCAGCCCACGTAGGTGGGCCAGCCGAGCATCGGCGTGGCGACCGGCGCGATCCGCCGATGCGCACGCGGTGAGGCCGGCTGCGGCGCGGCGCTGTAGAGAGCGCTGGTCGTCAGCTGCGAGAACGACGACTGTTCGCCGGCGCGCAGGTGGCCGACGTATCCGCCGGCATGGCCGGGGTAGTCCCACCCGGCGGGCAACCGGGTCGTGAACGCCTGCGTCGGGTCGTCCCAGGCCGGTTCAGGGTTGGTGCCGGTCCAGATCTTGAAGGTGAACGTCCGGCCCTGTGCCCTGGCACAGACGTGCCACGGCGGGGGCACCGCGGTGGGCCCGAAGCCGACGATCGGGTCCAGTTCGAACTTCTCCACGCCCCGGAAGTCGGGTCGCGCGGGGTCGGTGACCGACCACACGTCGACCCAGAACGTCCAGGTGGCGCCGGCGTAGACGTTCTGGGTGAGGGTGACGGCTCTGACGCCCCGACCGTCGGCGGTCGCCGGTGCGATGCGCAGGGCGAGTCCCGGTTGGCGATTGCGGGCCGGCGGGTCGAGCGACGAGGCCGTGTCGTCCCAGACCGCGCACACCTGCTGGTCGGCCAGCGCGCGCGCACCCGGGGTCCAGAACACCTCCCGCGTCTCGCCACCGACGATCCCCGCCGGCGCGGACACCGTGAGATGGTCGGTGCTTCCCGTGTAGGTGAGTCGCTGGCGACCGGTCGACGCGAGCGAACCGACCTCGACCGGCCCGGACGGGGCGCCGAACAGCGGCCCACGCGACCCGGAAGCGGTCGCCGGACCGGCGCCGATCGCGGTGGCGAGGCAGATCAGGGTGGCGAAGCCGACGGCTCGGACGCGCATCGTGCATGCAGGCTACGACGTTGCCCACGAGACCCGGCATCGCCCTCGCCGCCCGGGCGACGGCCGACGCGGGATCGGCTGGTCTCAGCCCAGTGCGCCCGCGTCACGCAATGCGGCGATGCGTTCGTCGTCATAGCCGGCGACCTCGCGCAACACCGCGTCGGTGTGTTCGCCGACCGAGGGCGCATGTGACGGACGCGGGAGCTCGCCGCCGACCACCTTGATCGGGTTGGGAAGTTCGTCGGCCCCCAGTTCCGATGCGGGGATCCAACCGAGGCGGGCCGCGAACTGGGGATCCTCACCGATGTTCGCCGGGGTGTTCACGGGCGCGATCGGGGTGTTCACCTCGATGCCGAAGTCGAGCCATTCGGCCATGGTGCGGGTCGCGAAGATGTCGCGCAGTGCGGCCTGCAGTTCGGTGTTGCCCCGGGCGTGATCCGCGTATTTCGAGCCGGGCCATCTCTCGAACAGGTCCATCCGGTCGACCCCCCGACAGAAGTTCTTCCAGAACGCCTGCTCGGAGGCCATGAACAACACGTGGCGGTCATCGGAGGTCGCGTAGATCTGGTAGCGCACCCCTTCGCGCATGCCGGCGGTGCCCGGCGCCCGACGTACGTAGTCGTCTGACGGATTCCCCGTCACCTCGTCCTCCGGGCGTTCGTAGGCCCTGTGACTCTCCGAGCGGTACCAGTCGAAGGCGGCTGCCGCATCGGACTGGGCGATCTCGAGTTGATAGCCCTCGCCCGTTTCCCGGGCGCCGACCACGCCGGCCAGGATCCCCAGCGCACCGTAGAGCGGCCCGGCGTTGATCCCGATCGACACATGCTCGGGGATCACGGTGAAGCCCTCGTCGGTCACCTCCGGTGAGACGATGCCCGCCCAGGTGTCGTAGGCGATCCCGTGGCTGGGCATCTCGGCGTAGGGACCGGTCATGCC
>JBDZUV010000196.1:0-3855 GCA_040255345.1 Actinomycetota bacterium
GGCGCTGGCAGCCGGAACGCTCGACGCGGCGTTTCTCGCCACCGACATCGCGCTCGAGCACGGCGTCGCCGACCGGCCGTGCCTGCCGCTGGGACGGGCCCGATCGACGCTCGTGGTGGCCGGACGCGAAGACGACGGTCCCGCGTCGCTGACGGACCTCGCCGGCGGCGTCGTCGCCACGCACATGCCGCATCTCACGCGTCGATTCCTCGCCGAGCACGGGGTCGAGGTGACGATCCTGTCGATGGGCGGATCGCTCGAAGGGGTGTGCGCCGCGGGCATCGCCGATGCGATCGTCGACAACACCGAGACCGGCACCAGCCTGCGCCAGAACCGGCTCGGCGTGCTGGCGACCATCGCCGAATGCGAAGCCGAACTGCGCTACCGCGACGGTGTCGACGAACTCGCCGATCTGGTGTTGCGCCTCGACGCGGCCATGCACGCCGCGGCGCACCGCTATGTGATGCTGCATCTGCCGAGCGGCCACATCGACCGCCTCCGGTCGATCTTCCCCGGCCTGGTCTCCCCGACGATCCTGCCCCTGGCCGGACGCGACGACCTCGTCGCCGTGCACCTCGTGGTGGAGACCTCGGCGTTGTGGCAACGCCTGGGTGAGCTCAGGGCGATGGGAGCGACCGGCATCGTCGCCCTACCTCCGGACGCGTTGCTCCTCTGAGACCTTGGCGAGGGCCACGCCGGGACTGATGCTCCCAGGACGTCGGTCGGGCGCCGATCGCCAGGGCTCGTGCTGTGACCACAGACGTTCGGCGGGTTCAGGCCGGCCGGATGGCGCCCTCGGTGCGTCCTCGTCCTCGTTGCATGACCAGTGGGCCTTCGTCCTGCGCCCTGCGTCCGTACGAGCGATCACCCGGACCCGCCGTGAACGTCGCAGACGTTCCCCGACGCGGCACTAGGACGAGGAAGTGGAAGAGGAGGCCTTCGACGTCGCCTTGGAAGTGTCAGACGATTTCGTCGAATCCGACTTCGAGGCATCGGAACCGTTCCCGGACGGACCCGATGATGACGAATCCCCCGACGACCCGTTCGATTCCGATGACGTCGACGAATGGTCGGACGACGTCGCCGAGACGGTCGACTTCTTCTTGCTGCCCGAGTCGTTCACGTAGAAGCCCGAGCCCTTGAAGGAGATCCCGACGCTGCCGAACACCTTCTTGAGTCGGCCGCCACAGTCGGGGCACTCGGTCAGCGCGTCGTCGGTGAACGCCTGAACGATGTCGAAGGTGTGGCCACAGTCGGCGCAACGGTATTCATAGGTGGGCATGGAACAAACCTCGGTCGATCCAGCGGGGACTTTCACCCGACTTCGAAAGACGACGGCCGCCCGGAGTTCGTCGCCGCGTGCGGCGATTCGGGCCCTCCTGGCACTCGGCCACGTCGACTGCCAGCATACCGGGATCCCGCCCGCTCCCCGAACCTGAGCGGTGCGGACCACCTGCGCCGGGTCGTTCCGATCGGTCCGATAGCATGAACCGACCCGGGGCTCGATGGCGCTGTCGAGTGGGAGAACTTCGAGAAGTCCAGAAAGGAGGCGGTGCAGATGAGCAACGACGTCAAGTGTGCCGTGATTCCGGCAGCGGGACTCGGCACCCGCTTTCTGCCCGCCACCAAGGCCCAGCCCAAGGAGATGCTCCCGGTCGTCGACAAGCCGGCCATCCAGTACGTGGTCGAAGAGGCCGTCGAGGCGGGGATCGACGACATCCTCATCATCACCGGTCGGGGCAAACGCAGCATCGAGGACCACTTCGACCGGCAGTTCGAACTCGAGTACTTCCTCGAGAACAAGGGCAAGGACCGGATGCTCACCGAGGTCCGGGATCTCGCGGACCTCGCCGACATCCACTACGTCCGCCAAGGCGAACCCCTGGGGCTCGGCCACGCCGTGTCGGTGGCCCGCAAACACGTCGGTGACCGACCCTTCGCGGTGATGCTCGGCGACGACCTCATGGTCGACGATTCCAAGGTGCTGCGCGCGATGATCGCCGCCCACGGGGTCCACCACGCGCCCGTCGTGGCGCTGCGCCGGGTGCCCGAGGCCGAGATCAGCTCGTACGGTTGCGCCGACATCGGTGGCATCGATCCCGGTGGCGAGCCCGGGGTCGTACAGATCCGGGGCATCGTCGAGAAGCCCGAGCCGCACCTGGCGCCCTCGTCGATGGCGGTGATGGGTCGCTACGTGTTCACCCCCGAGATCTTCGACATCCTCGATCGCGTCGAACCGGGCGTGGGGGGAGAGATCCAACTCACCGACGCCATCGCCGAGTTGATCACGATCGGTGACGTGTTCGGCTACGTGTTCGCCGATGGGCGCTACGACATCGGCGCCAAGCTCGACTATCTGCGGGCCACCGTGGAGCTCGCGCTGCAGCGCGACGACCTCGGTGCGCCCTTCGAGGCGTTCCTGATCGATCTCATGGAGCGTCGGTCCAGGTGACCGCCCGCCGGTTTCTCGACCCGCTCGCCACCGCCCGCGCGGCCGAAACCGCCATCAAGGAGGTCACCCACCGCCGGGCCGTCGCGCGTGGCCGGGTGCACATGTCACCCGAGACCACGTCGCTGGTCGCCAGGGGAGCGGTGTCGAAGGGGGACGTGTTGTCGGTGGCCCGTGTCGCGGGGATCCAGGCCGCCAAGCGCGCCTCGGATCTGTTGCCCATGTGCCACCCGGTGCTGGTCGGTTCGGTGTCGGTGAACTTCCGGGTCGAGGACGAGTTCATCGAGGTCGAGGCCCAGGTCGACACCGTCGACCGCACCGGTGTGGCGATGGAGGCGATGACCGCGTGCACGGTCGCGTGCCTGTCGATCTATGACATGTGCAAGTCGGCTGACCGGGCGATGACCGTCGACGACGTGTCGCTCTGGGAGACCACCGGGGGCGCCTCCGGCCCGTACCGTCGAGGTTCGACTGGCGAATATGACGGCGCCGTAGTAGAACCGTAACAACCACGACACGTCCGTCATCGAGTTTCCGATGGCTCCGGTGCCGTGGCGGTGTGCCACACGAACGGCCCACGTTCTCGTCCGCATCGACCGGGTATCCACCATTGCAGCACGGTTCCAGCATTACGGTCGCTTACAGGTAAAGGCAGGCACGGAGCGTGACATTCGTGGTTCTGGGAGTACTGGCCATCGTGTGGGTCGTCGTCCTCGGCTCCTACGCGCGGGAACGAATGGCCGACCGGCGCACCGACAGCGTGTCCGCATTCCACTCCCAACTCTCGACGCTGCAGCGGACCAACGCCGCTCGTGACCCGCTGTCACGACACGGCGTCGGCGGTTTCACCCAGCGGACCAACGCCGGGTCGGCGGTGGCACGGCAACGACGGAAGAACGTGCTGCTGGGCCTGCTCACCGCGGCTCTGCTCACCGTGCTGGCCGCGTGGGCGGCGCCGGGGATCGTCACGATCGGGCTCGCGATGATCTGTGTCGCCGCGTTCACCGGGTACGTGCTCCTGCTCGTCGAGCGGCAGCGGGTCCTCACCGAGCGACGCGCCAAGGTGCGACCGATCGCGGCGGCCCGGCCCCGTCCGGTCATGCGTCAGGCCGCGGCTCGTCAGACGGTCCTGTCCGCGTCCCGACGCTGAGTCGGCTCAGTTCGCGGCAGAGCAGCTTGCCGGTGCGCCGAGTTCGAGTGTGGTGACCGCATAGCCCGGGACGTGCCCGATCTCGCGTGAACCACGATCGTGGATGCAGCTCCACGTGGCACCGTCGGGGATCCAGTGGCGCACGTCGTGGTCGTCGACGTACCAGGTGGTGCCGTCGTCATGGCGCAGGACCTGCCCGCGGTAACCCTTGGGGAGCGTCGCCGCGGGATCCTCGACCTCGTGGAAGTCGAGTGTG
>JBDZUV010000197.1:0-3706 GCA_040255345.1 Actinomycetota bacterium
CGGTCATGGAAGAGCCTTCCCAGTGAGGTCGGACGACGCGCAGGTCGCGGTCGGATGCGGGTCGTTCCCCCGTTGTCGCACATCGGCGGTGCGGTGCGACCGCGTTCGGACTTCCCCGTTGGAAGCGACGGTACGGAGATGCGACGCGATGCGTCAGGGGCCAAGGTCCGTGACCTGGGTCACCGATGGAGCGGGTCTCCGGACTCGTGTTCCTCGACGGTGTCGGGGCCGGTGTCGGATCGTGTCACCCCGGTCAGGTCGAGGATGCCGTCGGCGTCGACGAACGCCCCGGGTGGCAGGTCATCCGCTGCGGCGCCGTCACGTCCCGACTCTTCCTTGTCGCGGTCGCGCCCGATCATCCAGAGGAGCATCGGGTACCCGATCAGCGCGACGAGTGTGAAGCCGAACCACTGGAGCGTGTAGCTCAAGTGTGGACCGTTCGACAGCTCGGGTGGCGCGAGGTCCTGTGGCTTCTGGGCGCCCGAGTCGGGTGGCGTCTGGGTGCGCCTGAGCAGGAAGGCCGGCACGAGCGTCTCGGAGAACTGTCGTTGGATCCGGGCCACGTCGATGCGGAGGAACGACCCTTGGCGCGCCTTGTCGGTCTCGGCCGATTCGCCTTCGGTCGCTGCCTGGGACTGCGAGACCAGACCGGTGACGGTGACCTCGCCCGAAGGCGGTCGGGCGTCGGCGGGAGGTTCGGTCATGGGACCGGTGGAGGGCAGCCAGCCGCGATTCACCAGCAGCACCCGCCCGTCGTCGAGTTGCAACGGCGTCACGATCCAGACGCCGGGCACGCCGTCGGGTGAGGCCTGCGCGTTGATCACGATCTCGTCGTCGATCAGGTAGCGCCCCGTTGCTCTGATCCGCCGGTTCAAGACGCCGTCGACGTCGGACCGGTCGCTGCCGGGCGGCAGCACCTCGTCGACCGAGGCGACCGGCACCTCCATGTTCGCGACGACCTGCGCGTTGAAGGCCTGACGTTCGTGCAGGCGGCGGATCTGCCAGAACCCGGCGCTGACGAACCCGATGATGAGCACGATCACCAGCAGATGCCCCAAGATCCACTTGGGTTTCAGCGCGAACGCGTACCGCGACACCCTCGTGAGGCTACGGCGCCCCGCCGACGAGACCCTATTCGGCCGCACGAACCGATACGCCGTCTTCCGACAGTTTCATCGGTTGTCGAGCTGCCGTGCCGTGCCAGTGGGAAGCGGGCGGCCGCACAGGAGGCCCGGCTCGGATCAGCGGTCCTTCCACCTCCACCACGCGAGCAAATCGGGGTCGGGCTCGGTCGTCGATGCTGCGTAGTGCGCGCAGCGGAAGGTGTACAGCATGCACGGATCGGTGGGACCGTCGAGTGCCTGGATGCGCTCGTACAGCGCATACGGATCGGCATGGGCGACTGCGTCGGCGTTTGCGATTCCGAGCCGCCGGTAGTCACCGGCCACGGCCCTGCCCACCCCAGGAAGGTCTTCGAGGCGGTCATATGGCGGCAACTTCGCCATCAGCGCACGCTACCCCGACGGACAGGTCCCATGGTCGAAGAAATCGGGCCCTCACGCCAACCGAACGGCGACAGCGCGCGTCATTAGCTTGGAGGCACTCATCATGCGGGTCGAACCAGTCGTGGAAGCGGATGAACATCAACGGCTCGTGCGCATCGTGGCCGTCGCCTGCGGCTCGCACTCGGACGCAGAGGACGCCGTGCAGGACGCGTATGCCGCTGCACTCCGGATGCCGGAACGTCCCGAGAACCTGTCGGCCTGGGTCGTCACGGTCGCGAGCCGCAGAGCGATCGGCGGTTGGCGACGACGCCAGTCCGAGCGGCGGTTGGCGACGACGCCAGTCCGAGCGGCGATCCTGGGACCGACTCGCTGCGACCCACGACCCCGGGCGCGACGTCGACCAGCTCATCGACCTCCGGGTCGCGCTGGCGTCGCTGTCGCCGCGCCAACTCGAGGTGGTGCAGCTCTACTACTTCCTCGGTCTGGCCGTAGCCGAGACCGCCGGCCAGCTCGGCATCAGCGAGGGAACGGTCAAGAAGGCGCTCTCGCGGGCACGGGAGACGCTGCGACGCGCACTGGAGATCACCCCATGAACGACGAGATCATCGACGAACGCATCCGCACCCGGCTCCAGGAGATCGTGAGCCACGACGTACCCGACGCCGCCGCGCCACGCACGTCCGGCAACGGGCGACGACGCGTCGTGCCGGCCGCTCTCGTTGTCGCGGCGTGTCTTATCGTGATCGCCGGGTCGATCCTGTTGGTGCGGAACGATAGTGACGGCCAGGTCGTGCACTCCCCTGTCCCGGCGACGAGCACGTCGGCTGTGCCGACCGCATCAGTGACCACGGCGAAGGGACTTGCCAACTTCCCGCTGGAGCCTCGCTGGAACGTGGCGCTCGTCGCGGTTCCCGACGGGTTCATCATCTGGGGCGGTGGCCGCGAGGCCCAGAACATGGGCCTGCCTCCGCTCGTACCCGACCGCGCCGAGTATGCCGACGGTGCCCGCTACCGGGCATCGACCGACACCTGGACGAAGATCCCTCCCGCGCCCGTCACGGTCGAACTCCGTCTCGTCGGCGGAAGGCCGTCCTTCGGGGCGTGGGTGGCCGACACGCTGTATGTCGCTCGCGGCAAGCAAGCCGCCGCGTGGGATCCGACAACCGGCGAGTGGCGACGGCTGCCCGACCTGGCTGCGAACGTCGAGGGCCTGGTCGCGGTGAATGACGAGATCATTGCCATCGGACCCGACACCGAACTCGCCGCGTCGGCTGCGACGACGTGGACTGCTCTTCCACCTCGCCCCGCAGTTGGTCCGCACCTGGGGCTCGACGACGTCGCCGGTGGCGACACCGTCTACGTCGTCCCCGACCAGAAAGTCGGCGGTGGCAACGCCCCCATCGCCGCCTTCTCGACCACGTCTCGGACCTGGCATGAACTACCGATCCCGCCGATTGCCACCGGCGCACTCGACGCAGGTTGGGACGGGTCAGGACTCGTCGTCGTGAACCGGGCCACGCAGAACGCCAGCACCGACCACCCGAGTTCGGCCCGTGAAAGCGCCCGGTACGATCCCGATACCAATGGCTGGACGGGGCTCGACGACCTGCCCGTGCCGTTGCTCCCAATCGGCCACGTCCATCTCACCGGAACCGCCGATCGCTTCGTGGCGAGCACGTCGGCCGGAAGCGCCGCCCTCGTCGGGAAATCCTGGAAGTTCCAACCTACGCCGGCACACGCACTCGCCTCAGTGGCAAGTGACGGCGTCATCTACACCCTGACCCTGCGCCCGATCGGCGACGAACCCAGCCCGACCCACAACGTCATCGTCGCCAGCTGACGCCAACTCCATGCGGGCTGCACGAGGCTTTCCGAGCGTGCTCCCCTGCCCGCACCAGTCGACGATCGTGCCCGCGGGCACGAAGCAGCTCCCGCGAAAGCCGTCCGCCGCGCCGAAATGAAGCGACTTTTGAGGGTTCTCGTGGTCCAACGTTGCAGCGACAAGCGGAGCCTCGCACCGGAACTGGAGACTTCCGTGGTGAGAGTCGCTGAGACGTTGGACATTTGAGTACTGACACGCCGGTCGACGTGCCTCAAGACGCGGCCCGACCACCCCGAACCCGACGCCTTGTGCCCGGCGAGCACGCAGTCCACGCCTGGACCACAAGATCGTCGCGGTGGTCTCGTGTCGTCACCAGAGG
>JBDZUV010000198.1:0-3679 GCA_040255345.1 Actinomycetota bacterium
GGCTTCGCAACGATTACCGGCCCACGCAGCTCGCGTTCTCCACGGCGCTACGTGCCCGCGAAGTAGCCACGCCAAGCTCTCAGGATCTCGCCGAGGCAGCCGACGAGGTCGTTCTCGTGCGCCGCCACTACGTGCCGCCGGCGTCGCGCGGCTGAACTCGGCACGACCCGCAGATCGGCAGAAGCAGGTTCGGCCCCCGCACGGTCCGACGGGTCAGTCTTCGGGCGCCACGAACTGGGACGGCGCCTGCTCGTACGCTGCGATCCCGGCGATCCGGCGGGCGTGCCGCTCCGCGCCTGAGAACGACGTGGTCAGGAACAGCTCCACCAAGGACGCGGCCGTCGACTCGTCGTGCATGCGTGCGCCGATGGCGACCACGTTGGCGTCGTTGTGCTCCCGCGCCAGCCGAGCCGTGTCGGGATTCCACGCCAGCGCCGCGCGCACGCCAGCCACCTTGTTCGCGGCGATCTGCTCACCGTTGCCGGAGCCGCCGATCACGACACCCAGGCTGCCCGGATCGGCCACGACGCGCCGACCGGCCTCGATGCAGAATCCCGGGTAGTCGTCTTCGGCGTCGTACCGGTGCGCCCCGACGTCGACCACGTCGAAGCCGCGCTCGGTCAGATACGTCCCCAGGAAGGCCTTGAATTCGAAACCGGCATGATCGCTCGCCACATAGACACGCATGCCTACCAGTGTCTCAGGCGCCCATGACGCCGCTCTACGGCACCACCAGAACCGGAAGCTTTTGGCTGGAGACGACGGCATGCGACACGGACCCGCTCGCGATGCGGTGCAGGAACTGTGCGAATCCGCTGTGCCTCTTCCCCACCACGAGGCAGGCGGCGTCCCTGGATTCCGCGATGCGCATCAGCTCCGCTGCGGCGTCACCGCTGGACGATACGAGCTCCCAGGAGACGCCGTCCAATTCGCCGCTCGCGGCCAGATCCGCCGACAGTGCAGCTTCGATGGCCTCTTCCGCGCTGTCGTCCAGTTGCACGTCCTCGGGGATCGGCACATAGCCCTCCACCAGCGGGACGGCGCGCCGCCGCACGTGCACGGCCACCATCGGCCTGCCCAGCGCGCGGGACAGGAACACCGCGGCGCGCAGCGGCCGGCCACAGGCGCTCACGTCGTCGACCCCGACCACGACGGGTCCGGGCCGAAGATCGGGGGGAAGCGGCAGGCCGGCAGGGCTGGTGGCCCGGTCCGGCACCGGCGTCACCCCGGGCTGCGACGCATCCGCGCCGCCGGTTCCGTCACCGGACCCGGCCGGAGCCGGCTCCTCGGTTCGTACCTCGGAAGCTGTCATGGGGCACCTCCCTGATGGATGTGTCTCTACAGTGACACATCTCCAGAGTAATTGCCCAGTAAACTCGCGGCGTCGAATTCGTGAATCAGGCGGGCTGTTCGGCGACCTGCGGCGACTCGGTGCGCTCGCGCTTGAGCTCGAAGAAGTACGGGTACGCGGCCAGGGCGACGGTGGCGTCCCAGAGCGTGCCGGCCTCCTCGCCGGTCGGCACCCGGGTGATCACCGGTCCGAAGAAGCTGACGCCGTTGACGTGGATGATCGGCGTGCCGACACCCTTGCCGACCGGGTCGACGCCGGCGTGGTGGCTATTGCGCAGCGCCTCGTCGTAGTCGGTGCTGTGCGCCGCCTCGGCCAGTTCGGGGGGCAGGCCCAGCTCGTCGAGGGACTCCTTGATCACGGTGGCGATGTCTTTGTTGCCCTGCCCGTGGTGCCGGCGACCCATCGCGGTGTACAGCGGCCCGAGGATGTCGTCACCGCGCAGTGCGGCGGCAGCGATCGCGACTCGTGGCATCCACCACACCTCGTTGTCGAGGAACGCTTCGCGTTCCTCTTCCGGGACCTGGTGCTCGTTCAGCACGCCGAGGCTCATCACGTGCCACCGGATGTCGATGTCGCGCACCTTCGACACCTCGATCAACCAGCGGGACGTGGCCCAGCAGAACGGGCACAGCTGGTCGAACCAGAAGTCCGCGATGTTCCTTGTCCCGTCCACCATGTTCGCTCCCTGAGGTGTCGTTCGTGTCGTGGGCGTTTGCCCGGCCGCCGCTGCGGGCACTGCCCCGGCCAACCGGTCCCGCCGTAGTGTTATTCCGTCAGACGCGCCATCGTGTCCCGGATCACGCGGCGCACCCGGGTCCGCCTACCCTGCTATGCGGACCACCATCCGGCCGCCTCACGCAAAGGACCGTTCCTGTGCCCGCCACCCCGAACCTGACCCGAGACCAGGCCGCCCTCCGCGCGGCTGCGATCACCGTCTCGAGCTACCGCATCGACCTCGATCTGACGGACGGCGCCGGGGGGGCCGGCACCGGGTCGTTCCACACGCGGTCGGAGGTGCGTTTCGCGGCGACGGCTGCCTCGACATGGATCGATTTCGTCGGCGAGTCGGTGACCTCGGCGACGCTCAACGGCCGCGCGCTCGACGTGTCCGGCTGGTCCAGCGGCGAGGGGCTCACGCTCCCGTCCCTCGAGGCGGAGAACGTGCTGGTGGTCGACGCCGTCGGCCGCTACATGAATACCGGCGAGGGCCTGCACCGCTTCGTCGACCCGGAGGACGGCGCCGTCTACTTGTATTCGCAGTTCGAGACCGCGGACGCGAAGCGTATGTACGCCTGTTTCGACCAGCCCGATCTCAAGGCGCGGTTCACGTTCGTGGTGACCGCCCCGGCCGACTGGCAGGTGGTGACGAACGGTGCACCTGAGGGCGTCGCGGACGGCCCGGGCGGCGCCCACATCCACACGTTCGGTCAGACGGCACCGATGAGCACCTACGTCACTGCGCTCGTCGCCGGGCCGTACCACGTGGTCCGCGATTCGCACGACGGCATCGACCTCGGGCTGTTCTGCCGGGCGTCGCTGGCGGAACACCTCGACGCGGACCGGTTGTTCACCGAGACCAAGCAGGGCTTCGACTTCTACCACCAGGCCTTCGGTGTCCGCTACCCGTTCGGCAAGTACGACCAGCTCTTCGTGCCGGAGTTCAACGCCGGGGCCATGGAGAACGCGGGCGCCGTCACGTTCCGCGAGGAGTACGTGTTCCGGTCCAAGGTGACCCGCTACCTCTACGAGCGCCGCTGCGAGACGATCCTGCACGAGATGGCGCACATGTGGTTCGGCGATCTGGTCACCATGCGCTGGTGGGACGACCTGTGGCTCAACGAGTCCTTCGCCACCTGGGCGTCGGTGGTCGCGCAGACCTCGGCCACCGAGTACCGGTCCGCGTGGACCACGTTCGCCAACGTGGAGAAGTCCTGGGCGTACGACCAGGACCAGTTGCCGTCCACCCACCCGATCGCCGCGGACATCGTCGACCTGGAGGCCGTCGAGGTCAACTTCGACGGCATCACGTATGCCAAGGGTGCGTCGGTGCTCAAGCAGCTCGCGGCGTATGTCGGCTTCGACCAGTTCCTGGCCGGTCTGCGCACCTACTTCGCGGAGAACGCGTTCGGCAACGCCACCTTGGCGGATCTGATGCGGCACCTGTCGGCGGCGTCCGGCCGCGACATGGACGCCTGGGCGAGCATGTGGCTGCAGACCACCGGCATCAACCGGATCGAGCCGGTGTTCGCCGTCGACGACTCCGGACGGTTCGCGTCGTTCGCCATCCGCCAGCACGGCGCCGCCCCGGGGGCCGGAGAGCTGCGCCCG
>JBDZUV010000199.1:0-2224 GCA_040255345.1 Actinomycetota bacterium
GGTTGGTGAACCGGAACGACCGGATCTTCGCCCGTGGGTCGGTCCCGCGGTCGACGAGCCCGGCGTCGACGCGTCGCGAGGCGACGATGCCCTTGGCCTCGTCGGCGCACGTCAGCTGGGTCTCGACCGTCTGGCCGGCGGGGACCGTGACCGTCTGGCTGCGGTGGTCGATGCCCAGCGCGTGGTAGTGCCCGGCGGCCGTGGTGGTCCGCGCGCCCAGGCACGCGACCCCGAAGTCACCGGTCCCGGCGGCGGGGGAGTCGACCACGAACGTCCAGCCGCTGCCGCTCTCCTTCGACGTCGTCACGACGCCGGCTCCGGAGAGGGCGTACGACGGCGCGAACGGCGTCTGCCCGGCCGGGCACGCCACGGCCACGGTGCTCGTGCCCGCCGCCAGCGGCTGGGCGGGGGCCGACGCGGCCGTCGTGATCAGGTCGTGCTGGTGCTCGCCGGTGACGGTGGTCTTCGCCAGGCAGGCGACGGTGACCTTCGCCAGCGCGGCGCCGGGGTTGTCGTTGCGCAGGGTCGCCGTCCAGCCGCTGCCGTCGGCGGTCGGGCCACTCGCCGAGACGCCGGTCTTGGTGACGTCGCCGCCCTGGTCGACCGCGTCGAGCCGGACTCCGCCATCGGTGGCGAGGTACCCGGTCGGGCAGGACGCCGTGGCCGTCTTGGTCTCGCCGCGCTCGACGCGCAGGTCGGTCTCGGCCTTCTGCTCGAGGATCTGGTGGGCGGTGTTGGGGTCGGCCTTCATCGGGATCGGGTCGACGGTCGCCCGGATCGTCGCGGACCTGCTGCTGCCCGCCGCGATCGTGCCGAGCTCGCACCGCACGGTGCCCTTGTCGTTGGTGCAGCCCTCACTGGCGTCCGCGAACGTCACGCCGTCGGGCAGCACGTCGGTCACGACGGTCCCCGTCGCGTCGCCCGCCCCGGCGCCGTTGGTCGCGGTGAGGGTGTAGGTCACCGTGTCGCCCGGCAGCGCCTCGAGTGGCGAGACCGCGTTGGAGAGCGAGAGCTTCGCCTTGCCGCCCGGACCCGGCGGCGGGGTGGTTCCGGCGGTCACCGTGTAGTGGAACGTGACGGTGCGCTCGTTGCCGACCTTGTCCTTCGCGGTCACGGTGACGTCGTGGTCACCGGTCGTCGAGGTGTCCAGCGCCTGTCCGCTGGGCTGCGAACCGGTGCACGTCGCCAGCCCCGAGCCGCCGTCGGTGCAGGTGTAGCCCAGCGTCGCGACGGCGTCCTTGGCCAGGCTGACCCCGTCGGCGCGGTCGAAGCTCACGACCGGCGCCTTGCGGTCCACCTTCGCCCCGGAGGCGACCGCGTCGGTGCAGTTGTCGGCCAGGTCGCAGACCTGCCGCGGCCCCGCGGTCGCGTTGCCGCTCTCCTCACCGTCCGCGACGGTCGTGGCGATCTGGAACGACGCGTCCGCGGCGTCGCGAAGACCGACCCCGGCGTCGCTCGCGGTGCAGGTGACCGAGGCGTTGGTCGTGCGCCAGTCGGTCGGCAGGGTCCCGCAGGTCACCACCGGCGGCGTCTGGTCGACCGTGGACTTGGAGAACGAGATCACCAGGGTGCGGTCGCCGTCGATGGTGGGGATGGTGAACGGGGTGTCCGGCAGCGTGGTGGCTGCTGGTGCGAGGGCGGTGGCCTTGAGGGGGTTGTCGGAGTTGAGGACGTAGGTGGTGGCGGTGCCGGTGCTGTCCGTCTGGTAATTCCCGCCGTAGCTGGCGGTGTAGGTCGCGGTGACGTCGGGTGCGATTGCGATGGCCCGGGACGAGGGGTAGCTAGGGATGCTGACCGTGGCATTGGCGACGGGGTTTCCCGAGGGGCCGGTGATCCGGTAGTCGACGCGCCGGGTGGGGATGGTCAGGTCGAGTGTGCGGTCGGTGGTGATGTTGACCGGGGCTTGCACGTTGAACTCGGCATACGCCCCGCTCCTTCTCCGGACAAGCTGGAGGTTGTAGGTGCCGGGTGCGACAGAGATGGTGTAGCGGCCGTCCGCGTTGGTGGTGGCGGTCGTGGTGCCCATAGTGACGGTGGCCTGGGAGAGCGCCGACCCTTGCGCGTCACGCACCACCCCGGAAACCCTCACTGCAGGCAGCATCGTGACTTCGATGGTGGTGTCCGCCGTGATGGTGGGGATCGTGAAAGGAGTATCAGCCAGGGAACCACCTGCTGGTGCGAGGGCGGTGGCCTTGAGGGGGTTGTCGGAGTTGAGGACGTAGGT
>JBDZUV010000199.1:2324-3657 GCA_040255345.1 Actinomycetota bacterium
TAGTGACGGTGGCCTGGGAGAGCGCCGACCCTTGCGCGTCACGCACCACCCCGGAGAGGGTCGCGGACTCCGAGGGCGCAAGCTGCACGTCGACGGTCCGGTTCGCCGAGGCGTCGATGTTCGACACGATCGTCTGCCCGAACCCGGATCCCTCCGGAGCGTTGACGACGACGTCGACGGTCCCGGCCGTCACGCTCAGCGAGTACGCACCGGTCGACGCGTCGGTCGTGGTGGTCGCCAGCGCGGTCCCGCCACCCGCCGGCCGCACCAGCACCTTCGTCCCAGTCGGCGCCGGCCCACCGGCCGTGAGCGTCACGCGCCCGGAGATCGTGGCGGTCGCCGCAGACGCGGGAGCTTGAAGCCCGGCGACGAGCAGTGCCAGCACGGGCACCGCCATCAGCAGCAGACGAACGGATCGGCGCAGGTGCGTGCCTCGAGACATCGGATTCCCCCCAGAAACCCGGGGGCATCCGTGCAGGTCGGTCCTGCTCCCCCCGCGAGGCACGCTAGGGAGTCGGTCGGATCGACCGCTACTGCTTGAGGAAACCTTGCGGACTCGGTCTGGACCGTGCTCGACGCGCTGGGGCCGACAGTGAGCCGATAGTGCGGTGTCTGGCTCGCACCCAGTGCGACCCAGACACCGCACTATTCCTGGGCCGGTGGATCGGGAGGGCAGCGGGGACAGCGGGTCAGCTGCCCATCCCACCCGAGCCGCCGCATGACGGTCGCGACCGCGGCTGCCGTGGCGCACGGGCGGGAGAACACCTGCCGATACCCCAGCCGCAGCGTGGTGCCCGCCTCGGCAACGGCCACCTCGAGGTCGCGCTGGAGGTCGCGGTCGTGGGCGGCAGCGCTGTTGTGGAACATCCAGCCGTCGAGCTCGATGACCAGGCCGAGGGCGTCGTGCCGGACGTCGACATAGGACCGACCGCCGCCAGTGAGCCGCACCACCTGCCGACAACCCGCAGGCAAGCCGTGCGGCCGCTCGACCAGCGTGAGATAGCCGTGCTCGAGCACCGAGCAGGTCCCTTCCGCGACATCCGAGAGCACGCCCCGGAGGAACTCCCGGCGCGGCAGACGGGCGCGCGCGTCGAGGCACGACACCAACCGCTGAGCGGTCGTACGCCGGCCGCCGCACGCGTCCGCAAGCACCGCGACGGCGCCGGCGTCATCGGCAGCCAGGACCGCCAGGTCGAGGATCGTCTCCTCGTAGCGCTCCCGCGGCGGCCCGAGGTTCCACTGCACGCGGGCATCGAGGCCGGCGACGCGGTGCAACCGCACGCCCCGAGGCGGCGCGAAGTGACGCGACCGGTCGACCGCCACGTGGATCACC
>JBDZUV010000050.1:0-19828 GCA_040255345.1 Actinomycetota bacterium
CCCTCGACGCGAAGGTCTTCTCCGCCGTGAACGACGGCGGGATCGTCGCCGTGCGATCCAGCGGCTACGGCGCCTACCGGTACACCGCGGCGGCCCTCGTCGCGCTCGACGACGCCGGGATTCCGTTCTGTGCCGCTCGGGTCGACCAGTTCGAGCCGTCACCCATCCCCGAATGCGAAGGCCGGCACGTCGACCACGAGATCCGCTTCGTGCGTGGTGACGGCGTCGCGGACGCCGTGGAGGGCTGGCGGGTCCTGGGGACGGTGAGCTCACGGAGCGATGCCGAGATCCGCGAGCTCGATCGATTGAACGCAGAGATCACCGCGGCGATCTCGCGGGCCGAGGGGAGGGGTACCGCCATCAGGTTCGCGCCGGAGTTCCGGGCGCTCGTCGACGGCGCGAACGACCTGGAGGGCATTCGAGCCAACGTCGCCGACGACACGCTGTTGAACCCGACCGGTGGGCCGATCGCCACCCCGGAGCGGCGTCAACGGTTCGCGGTCATCGTGGGCATGGCCGAGCACATCGTCCGGTCGCATCCACGTTCCGGTTATCCCGAACAGGTCCCACCGATACAGATCACGGGAATCGACCGGGACGACCTGGTCCGCTGGGCCGATCTCACCGAGCGCGAGCTGCGCGAGACCGCGTCGGTGCTCATCCGCCAGGGTGGATGACCGCGTGGACGGTCGGACGGTCTTTCAAAGGGGCACGATGGCGTCACCGAGTCGACGGCAACGGTTCGCCCGTCGACTCAGCCCGATCTGCCCGGCGCGGTGGGAGTGAAGCGGACCGGGAGCGACTCGTAACCCGACACGAAGTTCGCCGCCCGGTAGGCAGGCTCGGCGGGATCGACCAACTCGATGTCGGGGAGACGGTCGAGCAGGGTCTCGAACATGACCTGCAGCTCGAGGCGCGCCAGTGACTTGCCGAGGCAATGGTGGGTGCCGTAGCCGCCGAATGCGACATGGTCGTTGGGGGCCCGGCGGATGTCGAAGGTGAACGGATCGTCGAAGACGGCCTCGTCGCGGTTGGCCGACGGATACAGCAGCAGCATCTGGTCGCCTGCCTTCAGCTCGGCGCCGTGGAAGTCGATGTCCTCGGTGACGGTGCGATTCATGTTCTTGATCGGGCTGACCCAGCGCAGCATCTCCTCGATCGCACCCGACACGAGCGACCGGTCGGCGCGCAACGCCTCCCAGCGGGACCGGTCGACGAGGAGCTGGTACAACCCGCCCGAGATCACATGGCGGGTCGTCTCGTCACCGCCGATGAGGATCAACAGTGATTCGGCGATCACCGAATCGGCGTCGAGTCGCTCGCCGTCGACCTCGGCGTGGACGAGGATGCTCATCAGATCATCGGTCGCCTGGCGTCGACGCTCGTCGGCGAGACCCATGGCGTACTCGCAGTAGCCGCCGAAGGCTGCGGCGGTCCTCGCCATCACGGCGTCGTCGGAGAACCCCGTGAGCCCGCGCAGCAGATCGTCGGACCACCCCAGCAGGGTCGCCCGGTCCGCGGCGGCGAAACCGAGCTGGTCGGCGATCACGATCAGGGGCAGCCAGGCCGCGATGTCCCAGACGAAATCGATCTCGCCCTTCTCCGCGACGTGATCGATGATCTCGTTGCACAGGGCGCGCAGGTGGTCTTCCTGCGCGCTCACCCGGGCCGGGGTGAACCCCTTGAACACCAACTTGCGTCGGTCGCGGTGTTCCGGGTCGTCCATGTCGATGAGCATCGCCTGGGGCGGTGCGTCGGCCCGGATACCGGCTGCGTTCGAGAACACCGTCGGCATGCGCTCGGCTTCCGTCACCGCCGCGTGCGAGGCGCACCCCCACACCCCCGAATTGGCATCGAAGTACACCGGAGCGTGGCTGCGCATCCAGGCGAGCTCGGCGTGCGGGTTGCGCCCCCAGAACTCGCCGCTGACCAGATCGATGCTCGGATTCGTGGGCTGATCGGTCATAGGTGAGATTCTGACACACCGTCAGGTCTAGAGTCTCGGGTCTCCGCCGAGCTCGAAACAGGGGAACGACACACCGGTGCACATCGCCTTCACCGAAGAACAGGAGTCGTTGCGTGCCACCGTGCGCGCGTACTTCGACGAACTGATGACCCCCGAGGTCACCGAGGAATGCGCCACCGGCGAGACCGGTGGTCCGGCATCGCTGGAAGCGGTCCGGAAGATGGGCGCCGACGGCTGGCTCGGCATCGGCTGGCCCACGTCGTACGGCGGCCAGGGGCGCACCCCTCTCGAGCAGTACATCTTCACCAACGAGTCGTGGCGGGCCAATGCCCCCACCCCGTTCCTCACCATCAACGCGGTGGGACGCACGATCCAGGAGTTCGGGTCCGACGAGCAGAAAGACTTCTTCCTGCCGGCGATCCTGGCCGGAAGGCTGCACTTCGCCATCGGCTACACCGAACCGTCGGCGGGAACCGACCTGGCGTCACTGACCACCCGGGCCGTCCGTGACGGAGACGAATGGGTCTTGAACGGTGCGAAGACCTTCACCAGTCTGGCCAGCTACGCGGACTACATCTGGCTGGCCGCTCGCACCGATCCGGACGCGCCCAAGCACAAGGGCATCACGATCTTCGCCGTGCCCACCGACACCCCCGGATTCAGTTATACGAAGATTCCGACGATGGTGAACGCCAGCACCTATCAGACGTTCTACGACGAGGTGCGGGTCGGCCCCGGCGCGGTCATCGGCGAGGTGAACCGGGGCTGGGACCTGATCGTCAACCAACTCAACTTCGAACGGATATCGCTCGCGCCGACCGGATCGGTGATGCGGGCGTACGAGGGCACCCTTGACTGGGCGCGCCGACCCCTCGACGACACGGGTCGCCGCCGCATCGACGACGAATGGGTCCGGACGAACCTGGCACGGGTGCGAGCGGGCATCGACGCGCTCGAGTTGATGAACTGGAAGGCCGCCTCGGCGACGACGATGGACCCCGCACTGTCCAGCGCGATCAAGGTGTACGGCACGGAGTTCTTCGGCACCGCCTACCGTCTGTTGGCCGAGGTGATCGGCCCCCGCGCCGCTCAGGACCGCACCTCGCCGCTCGCGGTGCTCGAGGGGGGCCTCGCGCGCGCGATGCAGGGCTCGTTGATCCTCACCTTCGGCGGCGGCGTGAACGAGATCCAGCGCGACCTGATCGCCATGTTCGGCCTGGGCATGCCCCGTACCCCGAGGATGTGACGACCATGGACCTGACCTTCTCCGAGGAACAACGGACGATCACCGAGCTGGCCGACCGGATCCTGGGCTCGGAATGCGGGCCCGAGGTCCTGCGTGCCGCCGAACGCGACGGCTCGCCCGCGTGGCCCCGCGCGGCCTGGGGGGCGCTTGCCACGGCCGGACTGACCGGCATCGCACTGCCCGAATCGGTCGGCGGTGGTGGCCGCGGGCTCTGTGAGGCCGCGCTCGTCGTCGAGGCCGTCGCCCGTGCCGCGGCGCCGCTGCCCGCGTATGCGACGCTCGTGCTGGGAGCCGCCCCCATCGCGGCATTCGGCTCACCCGCCCAACAGACGAGATGGCTACCCGGCGTCGTGGACGGTTCGACGATTCTCACCGGAGTGGCGGTCGGCGAGGACGACGCCACGGATCCCCCGGTGTGTGAACACCGGAGCGACGGTGCCCGCCGGGTCAGCGGGACCGGCTGGTATGTACCCTTCGGCGCCCAAGCAGACGCCTTGGTCGTGCCGGTCGGCCTCGTCGACGGCGATGTGGTGTTGGCGGTCGTCGGGTCCGACGCGCCGGGAGTGTCGACGGAAGCCCTGGCACCGATGAGCGGCGAACCGTCCGCGATCGTGCGCTTCGACGCGACCCCGGTGGACGATGACGCGATCCTTGCCGGCTCGGTCGGCGGCACCGTCGACGCCCAGCGTTGGCTGCGGGACCGGGCCGTCGCCGCGACCTGTGTGGCCCAGGTCGGTACGTGTGAGGGGGCGCTGGCGTTGACCGCGTCGTACGTGTCGAGCAGGGAGCAGTTCGGATCGAAGTTGGCGACCTTCCAGGCGGTCGCGCACCGGGCCGCCGACGCCTGGATCGACACCGAGCTGGTCAGACTGACCGCATGGCGCGCCCTGTGGCGCCTCGACGTCGGGGTCGACGCTGCCGAGGAACTCGCGGTCGCCAAGTACTTCACCGCGGAGGCCGCGCAACGTGTGGTCGCCGCCGCGCAGCACCTGCACGGTGGCATCGGCATGGATCTGGACTACCCGGTTCACCGGTACTTCCGCTGGGCCAAGGAACACGAACTCCGCCTCGGCGGCGGCGCCGAGCATCTCGCCGCGTTGGGTCGCTCCCTGGCCGGAGCCGACGGGGCGACGCCGACGTGAGCACCGCTGCTCGCCGTCGCGGCGCCGTCGACGGCGATGTGCCTTTTGCCACTTGCGTCGCGACCGATCCGGTAGCCTCGCCTGACGACCCGTCAGACATCGAATCCGACGGCTCGGCCGTCCGCCTGCACGAGGAGCAGTGAACCAGACGATGAACGTGATCACCACGACCAATCGGAGCCGGCGCCGACGCGTGGCGGCCTTCGGGCTCGCCATCGCCCTCGTCGCGGCGGGCTGCGGCAATCGGAGCGACGATGCCGGCGACGACAACGGCACAGATGCCACAGCGGTGTCCCAGACGACGACCGCGGCGAGCCAGGGTGACCGGTTCGGAACGTTGGAGGTGCCCTGTGGCGCGGGCGACGCGACCGGGTCGACCGACAAGGGAGTGACCGACAGCACCATCACGATCGGAGTGATCTCCGACAAGAACGCCGGAGCGATCCGGGTGCCGACCGCCGGGATCGAACCGTCGATGCAGGCATTCGTGAAATGGTGCAACGGGCTGGGTGGGATCAACGGCCGGAAGCTTCAGCTGAAGACCTACGACGCGAAGCTGCTCAACTCGCTCGAGGCCGCCAAGCAGGCCTGTGACGACCAGCCCTTCGCCCTCGTCGGCACCGGCGTCGTCCAGGACGCGCCGATGGCGCAGCCGCTCGTCGACTGTGGCCTGATCTCGGTGTCGGGCTACACCGCCACCTACCCGATGACGGCCAGCCCCCTCAACGTCGAACCCGTCCCGAACCTGGGGAACGTCTACGCGACGGGCACCGCCGAGTACTTCGCGAAGCACTTCGGAGATGCCATCGACAAGTCGGCGATCTTCTACCCGACACAGGCCGCTGCCGCCGACCAGGCCAGTCGGGCCGTGCAGGCCCGAGAGAAGCTCGGCTACGGATTCATCTACACCGACTCCTATCCGGTGATCCAGACCGACTGGAAGACGCCGGCGCAGACGATGAAGAACAAGGGCGTCGAGTACGTGACGATGGTCGACACCGTGAACGCGGCGATCGGCATGCTCGAAGCGTTGCGTGACGCCGACTACCACCCCCAGGTGATCGACCTCGGCCAGCAGTACTACGACTCCACACTCGCCGCGTCGGGCGTGGCCGACGGCGTGTACGTCCAGACGAACACCCAGCCGTTCGAGAATCCGTCGCCGGCGATCAGTGAGTACGTGAAGATCCTGCACGATTACGACGCGAACGTCGCCGAGACCTCGCTCGGCGTGCAGGCGTTCTCCGCGGCGCTGCTCTTCGCGACCGTGGCGAAGAAGCTCGGCTCGGACCTGACCCGCGATGCGCTGTTGAAGGACGCGAAGGCGATCGACGACTGGACCGGTGGTGGATTGCACCCGCCGCAGGACCTCAGCGGGAAGAAGACGAACGTGTGCACGATGATCCTCAAGGTCGAAAAGGGCGAGTTCGTGAAGGTGTACCCCGACAACGACTCGGACGACCCGACCAAGAGCTTCGACTGCGATCCCGCTGCGATCACCGAGGTGCACGGGGACTGGGGCAAGGCGCCGACTCGCAAATGAGGCGAACCGCGACCCTGCCCGATCCGATGGTGCCGTCGAAGCCCTGACACCGAGAGCCAGAGACGGTGCATTTCTCCGAGATCATCCAGTTCACGATTCTGGGTCTGGCGACCGCGGGGGTCTACGCCGTCGCGGCCAGCGGGCTGGTGGTCACCTACCAGACCTCGGGGATCTTCAACTTCGCCCACGGTGCGGTCGGCATGATCGTCGCCTACGTCTACTGGGAGCTCCGGGTCCGTCAACACCTCCCGGCCCCGGTGGCGATCGTTCTCGCACTGTTCGTGATCGCACCGCTGCTGGGCGCCCTCATCGAGCGGTTGTTGATGCGCCATCTCTCCGGGGCGTCGGAGATCACGAAGATCGTCGTGACGATCGGCCTGTTGGTCGGACTGCTCGGTGTGGCGCGTGTGGTGTGGTCCGGTGACATCGACCCGCCGCCGAATCTGACCCGGTTCTTCGGTGACAACGTCGTCCGGGTCGGTGGAGTCAACCTCCCCTGGCACCAGGTGATCGTGTTGATCTGCGCGGCTCTGGTGGCGGTCGGGCTCCGGATCGTGCTCAAGGGCACCCGCCTCGGCGTCGCGATGCGAGCCGTGGTGGACGACCGCGACCTGACCGGGTTGAACGGATGCGACCCGGCTCGCACCTCGATGAGTGCCTGGATGCTCGGCTCGTTTCTCGCCGGGTTGGCCGGCATCCTGATCGCACCGACGCTTCCGGGCAATCTCGATCAGGCGACCCTCACCTTGTTGGTGATCAACGCCTTCGCCGCAGCGATGGTCGGCCGCCTGCGCAGCCTGCCGCTGACGTTCCTCGGCGCGGTCATCCTCGGCCTCGCCAGTTCCTACATGGATCTCGGGGCCGCCCACCTGTCGTCGCCGCCGACCTGGTACAACGACGTGAGGGGTTCACTTCCGGTGATCCTGTTGTTCGTCGTGCTCCTGGTCATCCCCCAGGAGCGGATCAAGGTCTCCGCCGCCACCCAGAAGCTGGGGCGGATTCCCCGTCCGTCGTTCCGCAAGGGCATCATCGCCGCGGCCGGTCTCGTGGTCGGGGTCGCGGTCGTCGGTCAGATCTTCCACGGTGCGGACCTCCGCAACCTCGGGGTCGTCGTCGCACTCGCGATCGTCATGCTGTCGTATGTGCCGTTGACCGGTTACGCCGGCCAGCTCTCGCTGGCCCAGCTCACCTTCGCCGGGCTCGGGGCGTTCGTCGCCGTGGTCGTGGTGGGTCCCGACGGGTCGCTGGCCGGGCTCGTGGTCGCGTTCGTCGCCGCGGCGGTGATCGGGGCTCTCGTGGCGTTGCCCGCGCTCCGCCTGCAGGGGCTCTATCTGGCACTCGCCACCATGGCCTTCGCACTGGTGGTCGAGAACGTGGTGTTCGCCGGCGATCAGAACTTCTCGTCGGGAACCCGCGCGTTCGGGCGTCCGTCGTTCCTGGCCGGCGACCACGCGTACCTGATCTTCATGACGGTGGTCTTCGCGGTGCTGGGTCTCGGCGTGCTCGCGCTGCGCAGGAGCGCGTACGGTCGACGCCTTCAGGCGCTCAAGGACTCGCCGGCCGCCTCCGCGACGATCGGCATGAACCAGACCGTCGTGAAGCTGGCGGTCTTCGCGTTCTCGGCCGGGATCGCAGGCATCGGCGGCTACCTGCTGGGCTGCTGGAAGGGTCAGGTCGGCCAGTCCGACTTCTCGTTGATCAACGGGGCGCTCCCCGGGCTCGCCGTGCTCCTGTTGGCGGTCGTCGGCGGGATCGCCGTGATCGCCGGGGCCTTCCTGGGCGCCGTGTTCCTCGTGGCGATGCCGCGGCTGGGTGAGATCTTCCCGTCCATCAACGACCTGATGCTCGTCGCCCCCGGACTGATCGGGGTGACCCTCGCACAGAACCCCGACGGTGCGGTCATGCAGGCCGTCGACCGGGTGCGGGAACGTTTCGGTGGCACCGAGGACGCCACCGGCCCGGAGGTGACCGGTCGCGTCGATTCCCCCCTGGTGCCCGAGGCGTTCGTGTTCGGGGGTCGGACCGCCACCGAAGCCGAGCTCGCCGCATTGGACGCCGGGCTCGGCGCCATCAGAGAGGACTGCGGTGTCGCTGCTCGAGGTCGCTGAGGTCACGGTCCGTTTCGGCGGGAACCTGGCGCTGGATGCGGTCAGCCTGACCGTCGACGCCGGGTCGGTCACCGGGCTGATCGGTCCCAACGGTGCCGGGAAGACGACGATGTTCAACGTCATCACCGGTCTGCAGCCGATCGACGCGGGCCGGGTCGTGCTCGACGGATCCGACATCACCGGCATGCGCCCGTTCCGTCGTGCCCGCGCCGGCATCGCGAGAACCTTCCAACGATTGGAGAGCTTCGGCTCGATGACCGTGCGCGAGAACGTCCTGGTCGCCGCCGAGGTGCGTCGGGACCGTGCCGGGCTCACCCCGGCGATGGTCACCGACGCGTTGCTGGAGCGGCTGTCGTTGCGCGATGTCGCCGACGATCGCACCGAGGAACTGCCGACCGGCCGAGCACGCCTGGTCGAGATCGCCCGAGCGCTCGCGACCCGCCCGAAGTTGTTGCTGCTCGACGAGCCGGCGTCCGGTCTCAGCGAGTCCGAAGGCGCGGAACTCGCCACCCTGCTCGTCGAACTGGCCGACGGCGGCTTGGGCATCCTGCTCGTCGAACACGACGTGCCATTGGTGATGCAGGTCTGTGCCCGCGTCTTCGTCCTCGACTTCGGCGCCGTGCTCGCGACCGGGTCGGCCCGTGAGATCCAGGCCGACACCGCTGTGCAGCAGGCCTACCTGGGCACCGCGGGGGTGGTCGCGTGAGCGAACCCGCTGCTGCGCCGCTGCTCGAACTCCGTGGGGTGCGGGCATCCTACGGACGGATCGAGGCGCTCCACGGAGTGGACCTGACCCTGCCCGCCGGCACGGTGCTGGCCCTGCTCGGACCGAACGGCGCCGGCAAGTCGACCACCCTGAAGGTCCTCGGCGGGCTCGTACCGGCGACGCACGGGTGCATCCATCTGGCAGGGCGTCACGTCAACGGCACCGAAACCCACGCGCTCGCCCGGGCCGGGCTCGCCATGATCCCGGAAGGACGTGGCGTCTTTCCGCGTCTCACGGTGCACGAGAACCTCCGCATGGCCAGTCACAGCGGCGTCGACACGGCGACCATCGAAGCACGCGCCTACAGCCGGTTCCCCCGCCTGGGGGAGCGTCGGCATCAGCTCGCGGGCACGATGTCGGGCGGCGAACAGCAGATGTTGGCTCTGGCACGCGGGCTGGCGACCGACCCTGCGGTCCTCGTGCTCGACGAACTCTCGATGGGGCTCGCTCCCCTCATCGTGTCCGAACTCTACGAACTGGTCGCCCAGGTGGCGGCGACCGGCGTGTCGATCCTCGTGGTCGAACAGTTCGCGCGCACCGTGCTGGATGTCGCCGACCTGGCGGCGATCATGGTCGGCGGACGCATCACCGCCGAGGGGCGGCCATCGGACATCGAAGCGGAACTCGCGTCCGCCTATCTGGGAGCATCGACGTGACAGAGCAGGACTCGACTCGACAGGAGAAGCCCGTGGGAAACGACGATTTCACGTCGCGTGCGGAGTCGTTCCGCAACGACGTCGCCGCGCTGGACGTCCCCACGTCCACGACGAAACGGGAGTCGTGGCTGCTCTGGTTCGGCCTCGCGCTGGTGGCGGTCGGGGTCATCGTGGTCTTCGCGGGTTACTGGGGCGCGTCGGGCACGACGAACGTCTCCGAGCAGATGCCGTACCTGCTCTCGGGCGGAGGGGTCGGCCTGGCCCTGGTGGTGTTCGGGTCGGTGCTCGTCGGGCGCTATTCGATGGCCAGGCTCCTGCGCTACTGGCTGGCATTGTTGGTCGCGGAGCACCGGACCCAGACCGATCGACTGATCGACGCGATCGAAGCTCGGGGCGACGGGCATGGTCGGTCATGAGTGACGACGACCTGATCGTCGAACAGCGGGACCACGTCCTGGTGGTCACCCTGAACCGACCAGAGGCACGGAACGCGTTCAGCGCCTCGATGCTCCAGGGCGCTCACGACGCGTGGCATCGGCTCGACGAGGACCCCGACCTGCGGGTCGGCGTGTTGACCGGGGCCGGCGGCAATTTCTGCTCGGGTATGGACCTCAAGGCACTCGGTGAGATGGACGTCGCACCGTCCGACTCCGAGCCCGCCCCTGAAGGCCACGCATCGGACCCACTCGAGATCGCCTGGCACGCACTGCTTCGCCATTTTCGACCCTCCAAGCCGATCGTGACCGCGGTCGAGGGCTACTGCGTCGCCGGCGGGACCGAGATCCTGCAGGCGACCGAGATCCGGGTGGCCGGTGCCTCCGCGCAGTTCGCGATCGCCGAGGTACGCCGCGGGTTGTTCCCCCTTGGTGGGTCCACGGTCAGACTGCAGCGCCAGATTCCCTTCACGATGGCAGCGGACCTGCTGTTGACCGGCCGCATGATCGGTGCGGCCGAAGCGCAACGCGTCGGGTTGATCGGTCACGTGGTGCCCGATGGCGAAGCACTGGACAAGGCGCTGGAACTCGCTGCTCTGGTCGCCGCGAACGGGCCGATCGCCGTCCAGGCGGTTCTGGCGTCGATGCGCGCCACCAGGGATCTGTCCGAGGCCGACGGTCTGGCGACCGAACAGGAGCTGGGGTTCCCGGTCTTCGCGACCGACGATGCGAAGGAAGGCCCCCGGGCGTTCGCGGAGAAGCGCGAGGCGCACTTCACCGGTACGTGACCCGCCGGCACCGATGAGGGACCAGTGGCGCCGGAGGGCACGGCCGTCGCCCCGACGTCGTGCGCCTCCAGCGTCACCGACGGGCCGGCGGCGGAGAGTTCATGGCCGACTCTCAGATCCGACGTGCCCGGCCACCCGGGTCGTGGACGGAGACCGTGGGCGAGCATGACCCGGTCGCCCGGTGGGCGCCGTGGGCGATCGGGGACGGTCGTCCCGGGCAGGCCGGCGTCATCGCGACCCGGCGGCCGCCACCTGCTTCGCCCACGGGTAGTCGGGCTTGCCGCTCGGTGAGCGGACGACTTCGTCGACGGCCACGAAGCTGCGCGGCAGCTTGTAGCCGGCGAGTTGGCTGCGGCAGTGTTCGATGAGCGTGTCGTCGCCGGGAGGGTCCGCCCGGTCGCGCAGCTGGACGATCGCGGCGACCCGTTCGCCCCAGCGTTCGTCGGGAACGCCCACGACGACCGCGTCGTACACCGCAGGATGCGACTTGAGCGCCCCTTCGACCTCTTCCGGGTACACCTTCTCACCGCCGGTGTTGATGCATACCGACCCGCGACCCAACAGGGTGATGGTGCCGTCGGCCTCGACGGTCGCGAAGTCACCGGGCATCGCGTAGCGCTGCCCGTCGGCGGCGGTGATGAAGGTCTTGGCCGTCTTGGCGTCGTCCTTGTAGTAGCCGACCGGGATGTGGCCACCTCTTGCCAGTTTGCCGACGACGCCGGAGCCGGGGACCACGGGTTTCAGATCGTCGTCGAGCACGACCGAACCTTCGTAACCCTTGACCGTGACGCCCAGCCCTTCACGAGGTGTGGCGTCATCGGCGGTGGTCGTCATGCCGTTGTGCCCGGTTTCGGACGAGCCGATCGCGTCGACGAGGATCGCGTCGGGGAACCTGGCGCGGAAGCGGGCCTTGACGGTGGGGGAGAACACCGCCGCGGACGAGGCGATGACGAACAGCGACGAGGTGTCCCAGCGCTCGGGTTCGGCGTCGATCGCCTCGATGAGGGGTCGCCCCATGGCGTCACCCGTGATCGTGAGGGTCTGCACCCCGGTCCGTTCCACCTCGGCCCAGACCCGCTCGGGCTCGAAGCGTTCGATCAGGACCACCGTGTTGCCCTCGAAGAGGAACCGCATCGTGCCCCATTGGGCCGCGCCGTGCATGAGCGGCGGAATGCACAGCGTCACCAGCGGGGCGGGGGAACTCGCCGCCTTCTCGGCCAGGGTGTACTCGCTGTCGACCGGTTCGCCCGTGTAGGCGTCGATCCCACCTCCGAGCGCGTAGAAGACGTCCTCCTGACGCCACACGACCCCCTTCGGCATCCCGGTCGTGCCGCCGGTGTAGAGCACGTACCGGTCGTCGGGGGACCGGTCGACCGTGGGCCGTCGGGGACTCGCGCCGGCGAGCGCGTCTTCGAACCGCACCGATCCGAGGGCGCTCGTGTCGGTGCCCGAGCCGTCGTCGACGACGTAGAAATGCGCCAGCGAGTCGATCTTCGGGGCGACTTCGGCGATGATCGGCGCATAGGTGGCGTCGTGGACGAGGGCCACGAGATCGGCATTGTCGAACAGGTACGCCAATTCGTCGGCCACGTAGCGGTAGTTGATGTTGATCGGCACCGCGGAGATCTTGAACGCAGCCAGCATCGCCACGACCCACGCCTCGCTGTTGACGCCGTGGATCCCGATGTGGTCACCCTTGTCGACCCCGTCCGCCAGCAATCGGTTGGCGAAACGGTTCGCCCGTCGGTCGAGTTCGCCGTAACTGCGGACGGTGTCTCCGACGACCAATGCCGTGCGGTCACCGACGGCGTCGACGGCATGTTCGAAGAGATCCGCGATGTTGAACGACATAGAACAGGTTCTAGCAGAAGGTGCCGCAGCGCGGGTCCGCGCCGGTACCTCAGCGAGCGGACTTCGCCCTGGACTTGGAGGTGGTGGCCCGCGCCTTCTTCGGAGTCTTCGTCGCCTTGCGGGAGCCGCGGGGTGGGGCAGGCGATTCGGGTGGGGTCGGTTCGGTGACCAACGACAACGGACTCCGGCCGGTGCGCCCAGAGGCCCGGGCGTGGTGGCGCTGTTCGACCTCGGCGGCGTCCGACAGTTCCGCGAAGGCGGTGTCGGTGGCCCCGGCGAGATCCCAGATGTCGGGAATCTGCTCGCGGCACGCCATGAAACCGATGTCGACCCAGTCGCGGTAGGAGAACACCGTGATGTTCAAGCCGCACCCTTCCATCACCGGTCCGAGCGGATAGGCGGCGACGAGTTCGGCGCCCGCGAAGTACAGGGGAAAGTTCGGTCCGGGGACGTTCGAGATGATCACGTTGTGGATCGCACGATGCCGGTCCGCCAACCCGGTGCTCGAGTACAGCCGGGACGCCAGATTGAACACGTTCGGGCTGGCATACTCGGCCCACTGCATGAGCATCGATGCGCCCACGGCGTTGTGTTCCTCTTTGGCTCCCTTGGTCGAGTGTCGAATGTGGGCGATGCGCATTCCGGCGTCTTCGATGTCGCTCCCCAGCGACACGAACATCCCCGACACCCGGTTCGACGAGGGTCCCCGCGGGGCGCCCTCGGCGCCGGCGACCGAGATCGGACAGATCCCGATCAGCGATTCGGTGGGCAGGGCGTGGTGCTCGTCGAGATAGGCCCGTAGGGTGCCCGACACCAGGGCGAGGACGACGTCGTTGACCGTGCACCCGAACGTGTTCTTGATCGCCTTGATCTCGTCGAGCGGCAACCGGGCGAATGCCGTGGAACGATGTCCGGTCACCGAACCGGTCCAGGGCGTGGCGGGTGCCGAGAGCGGCACGGCGCCGACCAGTTTCTCGGGGCGGCGACGTCCCTGGACGACCCGGTTGACCGACTGGATCGTGCGTGCGAGCAGTGCCGGCATGTTGGCGACCTGGCGGCCCAGGGACGCGGCGGCATGACCCAGCAGCTCGAGATCGTTCGGGACGTGCTCGGCCGGCAGGTCCTGCGGTTCGCCGAACGCGTCGGAGTCGATCGCCTCGACGTCGAACAGATGCACCAGAAAATCCGCGCCGGACGCGCCGTCGACGGCCGCATGATGGACCTTGGTGATGACGCCGACGCGATCCTGCTTGAGACCCTCGACGACCCACATCTCCCACAGCGGCCTCATCCGATCGAGCGGCGTGGAGGCGATCTGCCCGGCGAGCTCCGCGAGTTCCCGGCGTCCGCCCGGTGCGGGCGCGCCGATTCGCCGGACGTGGTAGTCGAGATCGAAGTCCGGATCCTCGACCCAGACCGGATGGTTCAAGCGGAAGGGCACCTCCGCGAGGCGGCGGTGGAACAGGGGCACGACGTGGAGTCGGGAGCGCACGAACTGCTTGATCTTGTCGAACGAATAGCCCCCCGGCATCGTCGCGGGGTCGAGCACCATCGTCATCGCGACATGCATGTGGTGGGTCGGTGTCTCGAGATAGAGGAACGCGGCGTCGAGTCCGGACAGTCGCTCCATGGCGCTCCCTCGTGCAGGGCTTCGTCGGATGGTCCGACGATTCTGGCACGTTCATCGCACGGGTGCATCCGAGGCGACGACGCAGGTGCCGGAGACGACCGACCCGACGCGCAGCCGTGCGCTGCTCGACGGCGTGAACGGCCCGCTGATCCGGCCACCCGTCTGCACACCCTCTAATCTCGCGGGTCGTGGACTTCGACGACACGCCGACGGAAGCCGCGTTCCGCGCCGAGGCCCGGAGCTGGCTCGAGGCGAACGCCGTCCCCAAAGGGCATCCGGGCGACTTCTCGAACGGTCACCAGAACGCCTCGATGTCTGATGCGGACTATGCCAAGCGCTGCAGTGAGTGGCAACGCACCCTCTGGGACGGTGGTTGGGCGGGGATCGCCTGGCCCGAGAAGTTCGGCGGACGCGGTGGCCGCCCCATCGAGGCGTCGATCTTCGCCCAGGAACAGGGAAGGTTCGGGGTCTCGAGCGGAATCTTCGCGGTCGCGCACGGGATGGTCGGCCCGACGCTGATGCGCCACGGGACCCCCGAACAGCAACAGCGCCACCTGCCGGCGATGCTCCGCGGGGAGGAGATCTGGTGTCAGTTGTTCAGCGAGCCCGAAGCCGGATCGGATCTGGCCGGCCTGAGAACCCGGGCCGACCACGACGACGTCACCGATGAATGGGTGGTCACCGGACAGAAGGTGTGGACCTCGCAGGCCACCGAATCCGGCATGGGGATCCTTCTCGCCCGAACCGACCCGACCGTGCCGAAACATCAGGGGATCACCTACTTCCTCGTCGACATGGCGACGCCCGGCATCGACATCCGGCCGCTGCGGCAGCTCACCGGGCAGAGCCAGTTCTCGGAAGTGTTTCTCGACGATGTGCGCATCCCGGCGTCGAACATCGTGAACGGGGTGAACGGTGGGTGGAAGGTCGCGGTCACCACGCTGTCGAACGAGCGGGCCGCGATCAGCGGGTCCGAACGGGGCAAGGAACTCGGCCTGGTCATCGACCTCGTGCAGGCGATGGGGCTGTCGGACGATCCGCTGATCCGTCAACGGGTGGCCGACTGTCATACGCGGCATCAGATCGTGACGTACCTCTCGTACCGTCTGCAGACCGCGCTCAGCCAGGGGACACCGTTGGGAGCCGAGGCGTCGGTGATGAAGTTGTTCTACGCCGAACACCTCGCCAGGCTGGCCGATCTCGCCGTGGCCACCCAGGGTGCTGCAGGCAGCCTGGCCGCTGCCGACGCCCCGGCGAACGGGTTGTGGCAGGCACGCATGCTCGCCGCGCTGGCGATCAAGATCGCCGGCGGATCCAACGAGATCCAGCACGACGTCATCGGCGAGCGCGTCCTCGGACTGCCGCGCGAGGCCCGGAACGATCGCGACGTGCCGTTCCGAGCGCTCGAGCCGCGCCGGTCGCAGGCGACGTCATGACCGATGCAGACGAGGGCCACGACGCCCGCGGGGTCGTCGATCTGGCGAGCCTCACCCCAGGCCAGGTCGAACGACGTGAACGGGTACTGCGCACCGCCCTCGCCCTGGGTCGCGTCGGTGGCTACGACGCGGTCCAGATGCGCGACGTCGCGGCAGAAGCGGGCGTCGCGCTCGGCACCATCTACCGCTATTTCTCGTCGAAGGATCATCTGCTCGCGGCGGCGCTCGTGTACTGGGTGACCGAGCTGGAGCACCAGGTCACGCTGCGGCCGCCGACGGGTGCGACCACGACGGATCGGGTGTTGAGCGTGATCAGGCGTGCCCAGCGTGCGATGGAACGCGAGCAGAACCTTTCCGAGGCGCTCGTGACGGCGCTCGTGTCACCGGATCCGGGCGCTGTCGCGTGCCAGCGGGAGATGACGAGCATCATGACCCGGACGATCGCTCGTGGCCTCGGCGACGATCTGGATGATCGCATCCGTGCCGACTCGGCGCGCATTCTCGGCCATGTGTGGTTCTCTGCGCTCGTGGGTTGGGTGCTCGGTTGGTCGAACATCGACAGGGTGAGCGACGAGGTCTCCACGGCCGGTCATCTCATGCTCGATCATCTCGACGGTTCGCCGACCCGCTCCTGAGCCGGTCCCCTTCGGGGCGAAAACGCCGATGGTCCCGCCTCGTGAGGCGGGACCATCGATCAGGTACCGAAGTGCGGTGCGGGGGAACTCAGTGCGTTGCGTTGCGCTTGCGGGACGACAGCACCAGCAGGCTGCCGAGTACCAGCAGGATCACGCCACCGGCGACGAAGGGCATGACCTGCGAACCGGTTGCGGGGAGTGTCCCCGAGCCGCCGCCACTGGTCGAGGGGACGGTGGTTGCCACCGTCTTCGATGCGACGGTCACGTTGGCCGTGACCTGGACCGAGCCCAGGGTGGTGCAGACCAGCACATTGCCGAGCGGCTGATCGGCCGGTACGGACCAGTCGATCGAGAAGTTGCCGTTGTCGTCGGTGGTCACGTCACCGATGTGGCCCGAAGCGCCACAGGATCCGACGCTGATGCCGAGGATGCAGTCCGCCGGGAAACCGCTACCGGTGATGGTGACCGTGCCGCCGGGAGCCACCGTCGAGGGGTTGGTCGCCAACTGCATGGTCGGCCCGTAGTTGTCGGAGAAGACACAGGCCTCGGCGGCACCCGAGCTTGCCGGGACGGTTGCGAACAGGCCCAGGGCCAGTGCGAGTACGGCGACTGCTCGAACGATCGGGTTCCGTCGAATTTTGCTGGTCATGGGAAGTCCCCTCACCTCGTTGGTGGTGACAGTGGATTGCAAATCGAGATCCGACTATACACGACCGCCGACGCGTCTGGTGGAATTTCGTGTGGGTCCGTTCACCGGGTCGGTCGAGCGATGATCGTGCGGAGCGCTTCGCCTTCGGTGCGGTAGACGCGGTCGGGCATCGCCAGGGCATTCCCCTTCGGGTCGACCGGTTGCACCCCGGCGCCCAGCCCCTGGGGCCGGGCGGTCGGCTGTCGCACCATTGTCAGCTCGTAGCTCCGGCCGGGACGGGTCACGCCTTCGACCTCGAGTTCGAAGCTGACCGCGGACTTCGCCGGTATCGTCACGGTCTGGGTGGTGACCCACGATCCGAGTTCGCGCTGGATCTGCATCCCGACCGCCTTGTCGGCGATCGTCAGTGATTTCGGTTTGAGTGCGCTGTAGATGCTCACCTGCAGCGTCGTCGACCCGAAGGGCCGACCGTCGGTCCGACCGGCCCGGGTGTCGGGGTTGCCCAGCACATAGGGTGGCGCGCCCGTCGTGGGGGCGGCGTTGCTCAGGTAGCCGGTGACCTTCCCGGTGGTCTGGCCGCTCGCGTCGTTGCGGCGCACCTGATAGGCGAAGATCTGGGTGACGAAGAAGTCCACCTTGTTCTCGCTGCCGTTGCTGGTCCGCACCGAGATGAGATCCGCCCCGTCGGGTTCGGGGAAGGTTCCGGTGAGCCCGATGTCTCCGAGGTACCGGTTGGCCTTGGCGTCGTTCACCACGGCCATGATGTTGCGGTTGTGCATCATCGGCGACAGCGTGTGGGTGATGGCAGACAGGGGCGGGAGTTCGCGGTCGGTGAGGGCGTCGAAGGTCGCCTCGGCGGCGTTCGACAGCAGGTCGCTGCGATCGTCGACGCCTGGTACGTCGATGTACTGGTCGTGCATCAGGAACTCCGCGGCGTTCTTCGAATCGAGCGCCATGGGGACGCCATCGGCCACGACCGGTCCGGTGAGCTTCAACAGCGCGGCCAGCGCGGTGGGATCGACGTACATGACGCCATCGACCGGGACTCCGCCGGCCTGGGGGTAGAGCTGCTCGGCGACGCGCGCGACCGTCGGGAAGTCGGGCGACGCCGAGATGTTCTGGAGGAATCGTGCCGGGCGCAGATAGCCGTACCGTCGCAGGTACTCGGGCTCGCCGGTGATCTTCCGGGTCGCCGGGTCGGTGGCGTCGTTCAGCTCGCCCATCTTGCCGTGGCGGACCAGTTCGAGGCGCCCGTCCTTGGCGTCGAGCTGGGCCCAGGCGCCGATGAATCCGCCGAGGCCGCGGGTCTCGGCGGGGTTCGCGAACAGCAGCAGGTAGTGACGCTCGCCGTGCCCGCCCAGGACCTCGGGGGCGATCTCGATGGCCTGGAGCGCGGATCTCGCCTGGGGAATCGCCCGAACCAGTTCGGCCCGATAGTCGTCGACCCGCTCGCGGAAAGGTGCCACGAGCCAGGGGGTGGCCGTCGCGTCGACATCGTCGCGGGCTGCGGTCATCGCCTGTGCGGTCTGACGAACCGGCTTTTCCATGCTCGAGATCCGCTTCAGGTCGAAGGTCCCGTCCGCGGCGCGCAAGCGCTGGTAGGGAGCGATCGTCGCGGCTCGTGCCGCCGTGGCGGTGATCGAGCTCCCCGACTCCGCCGCGACCGACGCGAGGCGAGCGTGCTGCGACAGGACGGGCACGGCGTAGGCGATCTTCGCGATGGGATTCGACAGGAAATTGTCGGCCTTGGCGAACGAGTTGTGCGCTGCGGTCCAGTACCCGGCGGCGCCGACCTGATCGGCCTGGTTCGCGACGTCGAGGCCGTCTTGGGCCGACGTGATCCCGAACTCGAGTGGTTCTGCGGCGCGTAGCGCCGAGAAGAGGAACCCGGCGACGGCCACGACGACGACGGCGGCCAGTGACGCGAGTGCGACCCGCACGCGACGACGGTTCCGGCGACGCATCGTCCGATAGCCCGAGACGAGCACCGGGCTGATCGCGAGCGCCGTGATGATCGCGGTCAGGCCGAAGAAGCCGATGTCGTCGGTGCGCAGGAGCGCCTGCACACTCAGGGCCCCGATCAGCGCGCCGGTCACCCGGTCGCGGGTTCGGGTGCGGAACGCGGCGTGCACCGCGAACCCGAGGGCGACCGCGCCGAGCACGTTGCCCCAGATGGTCGCCGCGCACACGGTGGCGGCCCCGGCGAGAATGAGCCAGGCCCACCGGCGGGAACAGGCGGCGAACAGGGTGACCACGAACGCGAACCCGCCGCGCTCGATCAGGTCGAAGAAGCCGACCCCGGTGGGCGACGCAGAGGAGAACGCCGCGGCGATCGCGGCGACTGCCGCGATCGCGATGATGAAGTTCCACCGGGTTTCCGACCGTTGTCTCCGCCGCTTCACCCGTGTGGGCTCCTCGACGAGTGCGGGTGGCTGGGGATCTCTGTTGTCCTGCGACAGCTCCGACACGGCCCTCCAGGGTCCGGATTCGACGACAAACCTGAATCGACGCCCTGTGCATGACGAGCGCCAGGGACCAGCGAACATCGAGAACCTAGTGGGCGCCGGGTAAACTTCGTGGAATCAACGGTCCGGCTTTGCCGCCACCCGATCGTGTTCTAGCTTTTCGGGCCATGGACGAGCGGGCGTTGCGGGTGCAGGAACAGGCACGGGACTTTCGGCGCGGTCCGGCAGGATCGCGATGACCGGTCGGCTGGCAGGCAAGGTCGCGCTGATCTCCGGAGCGGCCCAGGGTCAGGGTGAAGCCGAGGCGCGTCGGTTCGTCGCGGAAGGGGCACGGGTGGTGCTCGGCGACATCGGCGACGCCAAGGGTGCGGCGGTCGCCGACTCGCTCGGCGACGCCGCCCGGTTCGTCCACCTCGATGTGACCGAGCCCGGGGGATGGGCCGGGGCCGTTGGCGTCGCCGAGGACGCATTCGGGCCGGTCGACGTCCTGGTCAACAACGCCGGCGTGCTCGT
>JBDZUV010000200.1:0-3633 GCA_040255345.1 Actinomycetota bacterium
CCGTACCGAGGACTCCGCGCTCGTGCTGGTGACCGGCAGGTCGTTCACCGGTGTGCTGACCACCGCCCGTCCCGCATCCGAGGTGCCGGGACCCACGACGACGGCCCCGCCGTCGACGACCACGACGACTCCCGAGGCCGGCGGGACACACGCTTCCTCCACGACGACCGAGGGGGCGACCACGGCGACGATCCCGGGCTTCGTCCCCGGTCCGACCCCTTCCGGGGTGAAGTGTGGATGAGGTGATCGGGCACGGGGACGGTTGCGGCACGGGAGTGCGGCACCGGCATGGATAGCATCGAAGCCCATATGTCGAATCTCATCACGGTCGTCGGAACGGGCTACGTCGGGTTGACCACGGGTGCCTGTCTGGCCCACCTCGGTCACGACGTGCGCTGTGTCGACATCGACGAAGACAAGGTCGCCCGCCTGGCGAAGGGGGAGATCCCGATCTTCGAGGCCGGGCTCGAAGAGCTGGTCGCCGAAGGATTGCGGACCGGTCGGCTCAGCTTCACCACCGACACGACCGAGGCGGTGCGGGGTGCCGACTTCGTGTTCCTGTGTGTGCCGACCCCCCAGGGTGGCGACGGGGCGGCCGATCTGAGCTATGTCCGCCAGGCGGCCGAGACGATCGGTCCGCACCTCGCGGCCGAGGCGATCGTGGTGAACAAATCGACCGTGCCGGTCGGATCCGCCGGGGTCGTCGCCGAGGTGATCGGTCGGAGTGACGTGTCGGTCGTGTCCAACCCGGAGTTCCTGCGCGAAGGCACCGCGGTGTCGGACTTTCTCAAACCGGACCGGGTCGTCGTGGGATGCGACGACCAGGCGGCGGCCGTCCGCCTCGCCGAGGCCTACGAGGGTCTGGGCGCTCCGGTGCTGGTGACCGACGCCGCGTCGGCCGAGATGATCAAGTACGCCTCGAACGCGTTTCTGGCGACCAAGGTGTCGTATGTCAACGCGATCGCGGCGTTGTGCGAAGCGGTGGGTGCCGACGTCGCCGACGTCACGCTCGGCATGGGCTATGACAAGCGGATCGGCAGTCAGTTCCTGCGGCCGGGTCCGGGCTGGGGCGGATCGTGTTTTCCCAAGGACTCACAGGCCCTGGTGAAGATCGCCGACGACAACGGCGTGGCCTTTCCGCTGCTCGAGAGTGCGATCGGCACGAACGAGGCGCAGTTCGACCGCATGGTCGCGAAGATCGCCGGCCATCTCGGCGGCACCCTCCAGGGTCGGACGGTCGCGGTCTGGGGGCTCACGTTCAAGGCGCTCACCGACGATCTGCGGGATTCGCCGGCGATCGAGATCATCGAGCGACTGCTGGCGGCCGGAGCCAAGGTGCAGGCCTATGACCCGACCGTGGTCGATCCGCCGCTCGAAGGACTGGCGGTGTCGCCCGACCCGTATGCCGCATGTGAGGGCGCCGGCGTCCTCGTGGTGTTGACCGAATGGGACGAGTTCCGCTGGCTCGACTTCGAGCGGGTCGCGGGCCTGCTGGAGCGCCGGGCCATCGTCGACGGACGCAACCTGTTGGATGCCGGGGCGCTACGCCGGTCGGGGTTCGTCGTGGACGGGGTCGGCCGACCCGGTGGCGGTCACTGAGTGGCCAGAGTCGTCGTCACCGGCGGGGCGGGCTTTCTCGGTTCGCACCTGTGCCGGGCATTGCTCGAGCGGGGTGACGAGGTCGTGTGCCTCGACAATCTCATCACCGGCAGCATCGCGAACATCGCGGAGCTCTTCGGCCGGCCCGGCTTCACGTTCGTTCACCAGGACGTGTCGAGCTTCGTGTGGGTTCCCGGTGAGGTCGACCGGGTGATGCACTTCGCGTCGCCGGCCTCGCCACGGGATTACCTGGAACTGCCGATCCAGACGCTCAAGGTCGGTTCGTTGGGTACCCACAACACGCTGGGGCTGGCGAAGGCGAAGGACGCCGCCTACTTCCTCGCGTCGACCAGCGAGGTCTACGGGGACCCCGAAGTGCATCCGCAGCCCGAATCCTACTGGGGAAACGTGAATCCGATCGGGCCGCGCGGCGTGTACGACGAGGCGAAACGCTTCGCCGAGGCGATGTGCATGGCGTACCACCAGGTCCATGGGCTCGACGTGCGCATCGTGCGGATCTTCAACACCTATGGACCCCGCATGCGTCACGACGACGGCCGGGTGGTGTCGACGTTCGTCACCGCGGCCCTGCGCGGCGGTCCGCTGCTGGTGCACGGCGACGGATCACAGACGCGGAGCTACTGCTATGTGGACGACGCGATCGCGGGGTTCCTGGCACTGGCCGACTCGGACCACGTCGGACCGGTGAACATGGGCAGCACCGAGGAGTACACCGTGGCACAGCTCGCCGAGATCGTGCGTGCGGTCACGCAGTCGTCATCGCCGGTGCACTACGACCCGCGACCGGTCGACGATCCGTCGAGGCGCCGGCCCGACCTCGGACTGGCCCGTCGGATCCTCGATTGGGAGCCGACGACCGACCTGGAGACCGGGTTGAAGATGACGGCGGACTGGTTCGAAGACTCCCTCGAGCTGGGCTGATACGCCCGGGTTCCTCAGTGGTCGCGCTGTTCGGCCTCGGCCCGGTTGGCCCGGTACCACTCGACGGTCCGGGCGAGCCCTTCGACGAAGTCGGTGCGTGCGGAGAAGCCGAACGCCTCCGCGGCACGTGAGGCGTCGACCCGACGTCGCGGTTGCCCGTCGGGTTTGGACGTGTCCCAGATGATCTTCCCGTCGAAGCCGGTGGCCGACGCGATGTGGTCGACCAGCTCGCGGATCGGCATCTCGTGGTTCGCCCCCAGGTTGACCGGGTCGGCGCCGTCGTAGTGTTCCGCGGCCAGGACGATGCCGTCCGCCGCGTCGTCCACGTAGAGGAACTCGCGACTCGCCGAGCCGGTACCCCACACCTCGATCTCGGTGGCGTCCGCCTCGACGGCCTCGACACACTTCTTGATGAGCGCCGGGATCACATGGGACACCGCCGGGTGGAACTTGTCGCCGGGTCCGTACAGGTTCGTCGGCATCAGGTAGATCCCGTTCTGGCCGAACTGGTGCCGGTTGGACTGCAACTGCACCAGCTGGGCGAGTTTCGCGATGCCGTACGGGGCGTTGGTCTCTTCGGGGTATCCCTGGAACAGGGAATCCTCCGAGAACGGCACCGGCGTGTACTTCGGGTACGAACAGATGGTGCCGACCACGACGGTCTTGGGGGTCTGGTGGCGCAGCGCCTCGTCGATCACATAGGTGCCCATCAACAGGTTGTCGAGGTACAGCTCGGACGGATGGACCTGGTTGGCGCCGATGCCGCCGACACGGGCGGCGAGGTGAATCACGAGTTCGGGTTCGAGTTCGTCGAACATCGCCTCGGTGGCGGCCCGTTCACGGAGGTCGAAATCGGCACTGGACGGGGCGACGATGTCGTCGGCTCCGGCCGCGGCCAACCGGGCGAGTACGGCGGTGCCGAGAAAGCCCGATCCGCCGGTGACGACCACCCGACGGCCCGGGTAGAAGCCCTGGTGCTGGTCCGATGCCATGACCGCAGATGGTACTGCCCACACCCCGCCTGCCCTCGTACCTGTCCCGACGGTCCGCGCCCGCGTCGAACTCCGGGAGGTTTCGTGCAGCTACCGCACA
>JBDZUV010000201.1:0-3594 GCA_040255345.1 Actinomycetota bacterium
GCTGCTCGCCCGGCTGCTCGCGCTCGCCCCCCGGCTGATCGTGCTCGACGAGCCGACCCGAGGCATCGACGTGGGCGCGAAGGTCGAGGTGCAGAATCTTGTCAGCGAGCTCGCCGACAACGGCCTGTCCGTCATGTTCATCTCCGCCGAGCTCGAAGAGGTACTGCGCGTGGGCACCAGGGTCGCCATCGTGCAGGGCGGGCGCATCGTGGACACCGTCTCGTGCGACGAGCTCACCCCGGCGGAGCTGACCGCGCTGGTCGCTCAGCCCGGAGAGCCCACGTGAGCGAGGCCGGACGCGCCAGCCGCGGCCGGGCCGCGACCATCTTCGACGTCGCGCGGCTCGCCGGGGTCTCCCACCAGACGGTGTCGCGGGTCATCAACGACCTGCCGAACGTGCGTCCCTCCACCCGGGCACGTGTGGAGCAGGCGATCGCGCAGCTGCACTACAGCCCGTCGCCGGCGGCCCGCGCGCTCGTCACCCAGCGCACCCGCACGATCGGCCTGGTCACGCCGGGGATCTCCGACTACGGGCCGACCTCGATCGCGATGCACTTCAACTTCGCGGCCCGCGCAGCGCGCTACGCGGTCGAGTCGGTCAGCGCCCCGCCCGACGACCCCAAGGCGATCCGGGCCGTCGTGGACAGCATGCTGCGCCAGCGCGTCGACGCCCTGGTCGTCGTGGTGGTCGACATCGGCGTGCTCGAGCTGGTGCGCAACCTCGACCTCCGCATCCCCGTCGTCATCGCGGCCTCGACCGCACGGCGCAGCCCGCGGATCGTCTCGATCGACCAGTACCGCGGCGCGCGGGCCGCCGTACGCCACCTGGTCGACATCGGCCACAGCCGGATCCTGCACCTGGCCGGACCGCAGAACTCCCCCGACGCGACCGAGCGGGTGCGGGGCTGGCGCGACGAGCTGGCCGCGCACCGCCTGGAGATCGCGCCGCCCGCGTTCGGCGACTGGTCGGCGGCGACCGGCTACCAGCGCGGCCTGCAGCTCGAGCTCGAGCCGGGCACCGCGGTGTTCGTCGGCAACGACCAGATGTCGATCGGTCTGCTCTCGGCGCTGCGCGAGCGGCGCCTGCGGGTCCCCGAAGACATCAGCGTCGTGGGGTTCGACGACGTGCCCGAGGCGGGCTACCTCTTCCCGCCGCTCACCACCGTCCGCCAGAACTTCGACACCCTCGGCGAGCTGATCATGCAGAAGGTCCTCATCGCCGTCGAGGACTCCGAGCCGTTCACCGAGGACACCCCGCTGCCCACGCACCTGATCGTCCGCGGCTCCACCCGCCCGGTCGACGACTGACCCCACCCTCGGCGGTGTGGTCAGCCGAGGCGTAGGACCGAGGGTAACCCCGTGGCGTTCCCCTCGTGGTGTGCCCAGAGGTCGGTGGCGACGTCGTCGGGGTGGTGCGCATCGGGGCGCTCGCGGTCGATCGGGCCGACGACGACCGTGTGGCCGACGCGGACGCCGGTGCCGTCGAGGGCCTGCCGCAGCAGGGAGAGGTACGCCGTGGCGGCGGTCGTCGTCACCGCACTTGCCGCCCGGGCCGGATCGGGGTGGAGCGCGGCGCTGCCGGTGGTGAACAGCAGCGTTCCGCGGCCGCGCTCGAGCATGCCGGGGAGCACGCTCTCCACGGCAGCGGCCGCGCCGCCGACGTTGAGCTGCAGCGAGGCCATCAGCTCCTCGGGCCGGGTCTCGAGCACCGGCTTGATCAGGCCGATGTCGGGGATCGGGCTGAAGCACAGCACGGTGGGTGCGCCGACCTCGGCCGCGAGGTGCGCCACCGCTCGGCGGACCTGCGGGGGATCGGTCGCGTCGGCGGTCGCGGTCGCGACCCGGGCCCCGGTCGAGGCGCTGAGCCCGGCCGCCTGCTGCTCGAGCCGATCGGCGTTGCGGGCGACCAGGCCCGCGGCGTACCCGGCGCGGGCGAAGCGCTCGGCCACCGAGGCGCCGATGCCCGGGCCCGCGCCGACGACGACGATCGTTCCTGTCTCAGTCATGTCCCCAGCCTGCGCAGCGCTGATCCCGGGCGGAAGGGTGAGCGCTGCCTGGGAGTGCTGCACCCTTCTTCGGTGCACCACGCGCTCCTAGACTCGAACGCATGCCGACGAGTCCCCTGGGTGAGTACCTGCGGGCCCGCCGCGCCCAGGTCAGCCCCGAGTCGGCGGGCATCCCGACCTACGGCGTGCGCCGCGTGCCCGGCCTGCGTCGCGAGGAGGTCGCGACCCTCGCCGGGATGAGTGTCGACTACTACATCCGGCTCGAGCAGGGCCGCGAGCGCAGCCCCTCGGCCCAGGTCGTCGACGCCCTCAGCGAGGTGCTGCAGCTCGACGACGACGCACGCCTGCACCTCTACGCCGTGGCGGGTCTGGCGCCCAGCCAGGGTCGCGTCCCGCTGCCGGAACGGGTCCACCCCGAGCTGCTCCGGCTCATGGAGATGTGGCCCGACACCCCGGCGATCGTCCTGGGGCGCGCGTACGACGTGCTGGCGGGCAACCCGCTGGCGTACGCGCTCTTCGACGGGTTCCAGCAGGGCCCCAACCTGATGATGAAGATCTTCCTGGACCCCGACGCGCGCTCGTTCTACCCCGACTGGGACGAGGTCGCCCGCTACACCGTCGCGGGGTTCCGGCTGCTCCAGGGCCGCACGCCGAGCGACCCCCGCATCCGCGAGGTGATCGCCGAGCTCAGCCGGCGCAGCCCGGAGTTCGTCGAGCTCTGGAAGACCCACGAGGCGCGCGGGAGGCGATTGGAGTCCAAGCGGTTCCACCATCCCGAGGTGGGCGACCTGACCCTGCGGATCAACGCGTTCGACGTCCGCTCCGCGCCCGGTCAGGAGCTGATCGTCTACCACGCCGAGCCGGGCTCGCGGAGTGCGGAGGCACTGGCTCTGCTCGGAACCCTCGCGGCCACCCAGGGCGCGCACGCCCGGTCGTCGAGCTCCCGCCAGAGCACGAGGTAGTCCCGCATCTTCGACCGGGGCCCGGGTACCTCGCGGTCATGAGCCTGCTCGACAAGATCTCGTCGTGGTTGCGACCTCAGTCCGACGAGCCGGTCGAGGGACCGGCCGGCGGTCCCCACCCGGCGCCGCCGGAGGACACCGTGGACGAGCGTCGCGACTGACGCGTCGCACCCGGCTCACCGCAGCCAGCGCGCGGCTGCGTCGTACGTCGCGTCGGGTGACTCGCTGAACGCGATCGCGGCGTCCGGCGCGTGCCGGCGCACGAGGTTGACCACCTGCTCGAAGAGCTCGGTGTCTCCACGCACGCCGCCGCCGATCACGACGCACTCCCATGCCTGCGAGCCCAGCGCCGAGGCGACGACGGCCGGCACGTCGTCGCTGCCGTCCAGTCCGACCAGGCAGAGCTCGACGCCGATCCCGTGCTCGGCGAACCGTGAGCGACCCGCCTCGATGCCGGCCGCGATCGGCTGCGGGTCCCAGGGGCCCGGCACCCGGAACGGGTCCAGGCCGATGACGAGCACGCGAGGCGTCTCCACCCAGGCAGGCTACGAGGTGGCGAAGCTGCTGGCGAACGTGTCGGTCGACCCGTCGGCCCACACCACCACGCCGGCGCGGCCCGGCCTGCC
>JBDZUV010000202.1:0-3585 GCA_040255345.1 Actinomycetota bacterium
CTTCGATCCACGCCCCGTCGGGTTCGAGTGGCACCAGATCGGGTTCGGGAAAGTAGCGGTAGTCGTCCGCGTCCTCTTTCACCCGCATCGTCGCGGTGCGCCCGGAGCGTTCGTCCCACAGGCGGGTCTCCTGACGGATCGCCTCCCCCGCTCTGAGCGCGTCGACCTGACGTCGGGCCTCGTAGTCGACCGCCCGGCCGAGAGACCGCAGCGAGTTCAGGTTCTTGATCTCACAACGCGTCCCCAACGCCTCACCCGGGCGATGCACCGACACGTTCGCATCGACCCGCATCGAACCTTCTTCCATGCGGCCGTCCGACACGCCCGTGGCGACCAGGATCGCCCGCAGTTCCGACGCGTACGCCCGGGCTTCTTCGGCGTTCGCGATGTCGGGTCGTGACACGATCTCGAGCAACGGCACGCCGGCGCGGTTGTAGTCGACCAGGGAGCGGTCGGCGCCTGAGATCCGCCCGGAACCGCCCACGTGGGTGGACTTGCCGGTGTCCTCTTCGAGGTGCGCCCGCTCGATACCGATCCGCTTGCCCGAGGGCAGTTCCAACCAGCCGTCGATGTCGATGGGCCGGTCGTACTGGGAGATCTGGAAATCCTTCGGCATGTCCGGATAGAAGTAGTTCTTCCGGGCGAACACCGAGGGCTGCACCGTGCAGTTCAGGGCGAGGCCGAGCCGGATCGCCAACTCCACGGCCCGCTTGTTCAGCACCGGCAGCGATCCGGGCAGACCCAGGGTGACCGGGTCGATGTTGGTGTTGGGCTCGGCGCCGTACGCGTTGGGCGCTCCCGAGAACATCTTGGTCTTCGTCGCCAGCTCGGCATGGACCTCGAGGCCCACCACCATCACGTAGCCGTCGGCCAGCACCGGTTCGTCGCTCATCGCGTCGCCTCCTCGAGTGCGGCGGCCACCCGGAACATCGGCACCTCACCCAGCGCCGGCGCGAGGACCTGGACCCCGACGGGCAGGCCGTCGTCACCGACACCGAACGGCACCGACATCGCGGGGTCACCGGCGAGGTTCGATGGGATCGTGCACACGTCGTTCAGGTACATGGCGAGCGGGTCGGTGGTGGCACCCAGGGTGAAGGCCGTTGTCGGCGACGTCGGGGTGAGCAGCACGTCGAAGTCGGCGTAGGCCCGGGCGAACGCCTCACAGATCAGCGTGCGGACCCTGAGGGCCTTGCCGTAGTAGGCGTCGTAGTAGCCCGCCGAGAGTGCGTAGGTGCCCAGCATGATGCGACGCTTGACCTCGGGGCCGAACCCGGCCGTGCGGGTGGCGACCATCATCTCCGCGGTCGTCGGCGCGTCGACCCGCAGGCCGAAGCGGACCCCGTCGAATCGGGCGAGGTTGCTCGACGCCTCGGCGGGGGCGAGCAGGTAGTACGCCGACAGGCCATAGGCCAGTTCCGGGATCGCCACCTCGCCGACGGACGCCCCTGCTGCCGCCAACGCATCGGCAGCCGCGCGCACCCGGCCCGCCACGTCGGTGGCGATGCCGTCGCCCAACAGGTCGGTGACCACGCCCACCCGCAGGCCGTCGACCCCGTCATCGAGGTGCGCGGAGATCTCCGGCGCGGCCTGGGGGATCGAGGTGGAATCGAACGGGTCGTGCCCGGCGATCACCTCGAGCAGCAACGCGGCGTCGGCGACGTCGTGTGCGAAGGGACCGATCTGGTCGAGGCTCGAGGCGAAGGCGACCAACCCGTAGCGGCTCACCGCTCCGTAGGTGGGTTTGACCCCCACGACCCCGCAGAGCGCGGCGGGTTGACGGATCGAACCGCCGGTGTCGCTCCCCAGCGCGAGGGTGGCGAACCCCGCCGCGACCGCCGCGGCGCTGCCACCCGAGGAACCGCCTGGCACCCGCGCCTCGTCACGGGGGTTGCGCGTCGGGCCGAACGCAGAGTTCTCACACGACGAACCCATGGCGAACTCGTCCATGTTGGCCTTGCCGACCATGATCGCACCGGCCGCGGCGAGCCGCTGCACGACCGTGGCGTCATAGGGCGGCTTCCAACCGTCGAGGATCCTGGACGCGCACGTCGTCGGGATGCCCCGGGTGCAAAGGTTGTCCTTGAGCGCCACGGGCACACCGGCGAGCGGGCCGGCGTCGTCGCCCGCGGCCACCCGTTCGTCGACACGTCGCGCGGCACCGATCGCCTCGTCGCGGGTGAGGGTGACGAACGCGTTGATCCGGTCTTCGCGCGCGTCGATCGCCGCGAATGCGTCGTCGAGTGCTGCGGCCGCCGAGGTCGTGCCCGAGTTGACCGAGGCGGCCAGGGAACGCGCCGATGTCGCGGTTCCGTCGGTCACGACTCGCCGCCGAGGATGGCGGGTACCTCGAAGCGGTCCCGGTCCACGGCCGGCGCGGCAGCGAGTACCTCGTCACGTTCGAGTGTCGCACCGACCACGTCGTCGCGCCACACGTTGCGGAGCGGCAACGGGTGGGTGGTGGGTTCGACGCCGTCGAGATCGAGGGCTTCGACGTCTGCTGCGTGGTCGAGCACCGCGGCGAGCTGGCCGGTCATCGTCGTGAGTTCGTCGTCGTCCAGCGCCAGGTTGGCCAGTCGTGCGACGTGCGCGACGTCGTCGCGGGTGATGCGTTGGGTCACGGGATCCGATCCTATGCGGGCAACCCCGGGCCGCCGTAGCCCGGGCCGCGCAGGGCTTCCCGACGAATCGGTCCCGCTCCCCCATGCCGACACCGGCGGCCGTCGCCCTCACCTGCCCACGACCGGAGCCGATGTTCCCTGCCCACCACAGAGACGCGGCGACGCGGCCCACGAGGTGCCGCGGTGACCCGCTGCAGAGTCGTGCCCGGCCTGGTGGCGTCGGCCGGCATCGCAACGATCGTGGTGCTGACCCGGCCATCGACCTTCGGTCTGGAAGCGTTGGACCACGGCTTCGCCGACGGCGCACGGCGCACGGCGCGAAGCGTTCGAAGCGAAGCGAAATCGGGGAGTTCCCTCGTGGTCCACCGGGTCGACATCACGGACCCACCGCCATGCTCCTGAACGGGATCGGCCGGCCGGCATGCCTTCGCCGGGCAGGCGAGCAGGGTTCAGACCCGGGCGGTGACCCGCTGTGCGAAGGCGACGGCTTCGGACTCGATCAGCGCCGCGTCGTAGTCGAGCGTGGCGACGTGGTAGCTGCGTTCCAGGGTGAGACGCTCGACCGGGCCCTGCACGTGTTCGGCGATGTAGTCACTGTCACCGACGGGCACCACGTGATCCTGGGGTGAATTGCACACCAGAACCGGACACGTGATCGCGGCGTAGGCCTCGGCCAGCTCGTCGGCGGCGTCGATCATCGACAGGAGCGGCCGCAGTGGGGTCGCGTCGTAGGAGGCTTCGCTGACGTCGGGTCGCGCGATGTCCGACCCGATGGCGTCCATCACCGTCTCACCGGCGTCGATCATCGACTGGACCAGCTCCCGCACGCCTGGCGGTTCGGTGGCCAGCGCGTTGACGAAGACCAGGCCGGCGACCTCGGGATGACGGCCACCCAGCCAGCCGGTGAGCGCGCCCCCCATCGACAGGCCGGCGATCACGACCTGGTCGGCCCGTGCGGCGAGCT
>JBDZUV010000051.1:0-19440 GCA_040255345.1 Actinomycetota bacterium
GCCCGCGAAGAAGACGGCGGCCAAGAAGGCCCCTGCGAAGAAGACGGCGGCCAAGAAGACGGCGGCGAAGAAGACCGCGGCGAAGAAGGCCCCTGCGAAGAAAACGGCGGCGAAGCGGCGGTAGCGTTTGGCGGACGGGTCCGGTCTGGAAGACTGGCTCCGTGCGAATCGCCACGTGGAACGTCAACTCGCTCAACGCGCGCATGCCCCGTGTCGAGGCGTGGCTCGCCGACGTCTCGCCCGATGTGCTCTGTCTCCAGGAGACGAAGTTGGCCGACGTGGCGTTTCCCCACGAGGAGTTCGCCGCGCTCGGGTATGAAAGTGTGCACCACGGGCAAGGCCGGTGGAACGGGGTCGCGATCCTGTCGCGGGTCGGGCTCACCGACCCCGTCGCCGGATTCCGCGATGGCGGGGCGCCCGACGCCGATGCGAGATTGGTCTGGGCGACCTGTGGTGACATCCGGATCGCCAGCGCGTACGTGCCCAATGGCCGTTCCCTCGACGACGATCATTACCGGTACAAGCTCGACTGGTTGGCCCGCCTGCTCGCCGTACTGGAATCCTCTCACGTTCCCGACGCCCCACTCATGATCCTCGGTGACTGGAACATCGCTCCCGCCGACCGTGACGTGTGGGATCCCTCCCAGTTCATCGGGGCGACCCATACCAGCGGGCCGGAGCGCACGGCCTTGGCAGCGATCGAAGCGTGGGGGCTCACCGACGTGTTCCGGCTGTGCCACGACGAGGCGGGCCTGTACTCGTGGTGGGACTATCGCGGCGGCAACTTCCACCGTCGCCGCGGCATGCGGATCGACCTGATCGAGGCGACGTCGCCCGTGGCAGAACGGGTCGACTACGTGGTGGTCGACCGGAACGCCCGCAAAGGCGAGCGTCCCTCGGACCACGCGCCGGTCCTCGTCGACCTGAACGGTCACTGAATGCTCGTATCACTGAGCGACCACCAGTTGCTCGTTTTCTGGATCCAGTTCGCCGCACTGGTGGGGCTCGGCCGCATGCTCGGCGTCGCGCTCCGCCGGATCGGTCAACCCAGCGTCATCGGCGAACTGGCGGCCGGACTGATTCTCGGACCGTCGGTGTTCGGCCAACTCTGGCCGTCGGGGTTCGAGTGGTTTCTGCCCAATGACGACGTGCAGGGCGCGGCGATCGTCTCGGTGAGTTGGGTCGGCGCGGCGCTGTTGCTCGTCGTCACCGGCTTCGAGACCGATCTCGCGTTGATCGCCCGCTTCAGACGGGCGGCGACGGCGGTGGCGGTGGGAAGCCTGGTGGTGCCCTTCCTCGGCGGCATCGGCGTGGGCATCCTCCTGCCGGCGATGTTCCAGGCGGGCGGCTCACAGAAGGTCGTGTTCGTGTTGTTCATCGCGACGGCGCTGAGCATCTCGTCGTTGCCGGTCGTCGCGAAGATCCTGGGGGAGATGCGCCTGCTGCGACGCAACTTCGGTCAGATCAACCTGGCCGCGGGCATGGCGAACGACGCGGCCGGATGGCTCCTGCTCGGAATCATCTCGGGTCTGGCCGCGTCGGGGTCGTTGTCGCTGTCGAGTGTCGGCACGACGATCGGCGGCATGGTCCTGTTCCTGGTGGTCTCGTTCTTCGTCGGGCGCCCCCTGATCGACCTGGCGTTGCGGCGGACCCGAACCAGCGAATCGGGCACCGACGGCGGGCTCATGGTGTCGGTGCTGGCGATGCTGGTCTTCTGCGTGTTCGGTCAGGCGATGGGGATCGAGGCCGTGCTGGGCGCGTTCGTCGCCGGGATCCTGCTCGGCCAGTCGCGCTTTCAGCACGAAGGCATGCGCGAACGCATCGAAGGCATCACCATGGCACTGTTCGCGCCGTTGTTCTTCGCCACGGCGGGCTTGCGGGTCGACCTCAGCCTGCTCGGCGACATGACCGTGCTGTTCTGGGCGGTCGTGGTGATCGTGGTCGCGAGCGTGGCGAAGTTCGCCGGTTCGTATCTCGGCGCGAAGGTGGCCGGGCTGAGCGGGCGGGAGAGCCTCGCACTCGGTGCCGGGCTGAACGCACGGGGTGCGATGGAGGTGATCATCGCCACGGTCGGACTCGGCATGGGAGTCCTGAACGACGCGTCGTACACGATCATCGTGTTGATGGCGATGGTCACCTCGATGGTCGCCCCGCCGAGTCTGCGTCTGGCCGTGCGGAACTTCGCGGGCTCCGACGAGGAGCAGGCCCGCCTCGAACAGGAGGAGAAGCTCTCCACGAATCTCGTCGTGAAGAACCGTCGGCTGCTGCTGCCGAGCCGAGGTCTGCCGAACTCGATCGTCGCCGCCCAGGTGCTGCATCTGGCCTGGCCACTCGATGCACCGGTCACGGTGCTCTCGGTCGGCTCGGACTCCGCGGACATGGAGGCCGTACTGAACGTGTTCGACGGGCGCGACCACGAAGTACGCCAGGTCCCCGACCGTGATGCCGTGGGCGCGATCCTCGACGAGGCCAGGCTCGGCTTCGGTGCGATCGGTCTGGGGGTGATGGACACCCCCAAGCCGGGTCAACTGCTCTCCGCGGTGGCCGACGATCTGATGGCACGGTCGCAGTTGCCGATGGTCGTCGTGCGGCGGGCCCGTCACCAGACGACCCGTCTGCCGAGCTTCTTCACCCGCTGTGTCGTGCCGGTGTCGGGCTCCCGTTCGTCACGGGCCGCTCAGGAGGTCGCCGGCAACCTCGGCGCGAAGCTCGGAACGGAGCTGTTGTTGACCCATGTGGTGAGCCGGGCGGACGGCGGCAACGCGGACCGGCCCGGCATCTCGATGCTCTCCGCGGCGAACGGGTACGTCGCGGATCTGGGCGCTCATGCCCGGACGATCCTGCGACACGGCGTGTCGGTGACCGACGAGCTGGTGCAACTCGCGAAGGTCGAGGACGCAGACCTGGTCGTCGTCGGGGCGAGCATCCGCAGTCTGGACGAACGGGCGTACCTCGGGCACACGATCGAGGAACTCCTGGCCCGTTGCGACGCGACGATCGTCGTCGTGGCCACCCCCGACACCGAGTCGACCGGCGAGGTGCCCAAGGCTCAGGGCGTGGCGAAGGCCCAGGCAACGGGAACGAGTCCGGGCGCCTGACGTTCGCGGGACCGGACCTTCACGGCAACTGATGCTCAGGGAACGTAGTCGGGGACGGCGTCGGCCTGGGCGTCGAGTTCGTTGCGCAGGCCGTCCATGAGCACCCGTTCGACCTTGCCGGCGACCAGCGGGGCCTTGACGTGCAGCTCGGTCGCCACGGTCCGGGTCGACGCGTGGTCGCCATCGGGGTCGATCCGGTAGCGACCACGGCAGCGCAACCGGTCCTGGTAGTGGTCCGGAACGATGGTGAACGAGACCCGGCCCGTGGTCAGGTCGTGTTCGGTCACCTGGACCCAGGTGAGTCGGCCGGGGTCCAGGATCGCCCGCGCCGCGGCGTTCAGTTCGCCCGTGAACGCGAAACGGATCTCGAGCCGGACCCGGCTTTCGTCGATGTGGTGGTCGACCAGCTCGACCGCGCTGATCGACTCGGAACTCTCGCGGCCCAGATAGAACCGCGGGTCGGCCAGTACCAGGGCGGCGGCCCCGGCGGGTGCGTCGATGGACTGGGTGTCGGTCGATTTCACCGGGTTCTCCCTGGGTGGAGTGCGTCGAGCAGTGCGCTTCCGTAACGGTTGGCCTTGATGATCCCGAGCCCGGGCACCCGACCCAGTGCGTCGTGGTCGGCCGGCGCGAGACGAACGAGATCGTCGAGCACGGTATCGGCCAGGACGACCGCCACGGGGACCGCAGCGGCGCGCGCGGTCATCGCCCGCCAGCGGAGCAGGCGATCCCGGGCGGATTCGGGTTCGGTCGGTGCGGGGGGGGCCTGGATCGCGCCGCCGACACGCCGGCGACGCGCGCCGGCGTCCGGACCGATCGCCTGCTCGATCCGCCCCAACCACCGCGACGGCGTGCGCTCGACGGTGCGCGCACCGAACACGCGGCGGCGTGCCCAGGTGACGTGCAACCGGCGCGTCGCGCGACTCGTCGCGACGTAGAGCAGGCGGTGTTCTTCGGCGACCGCCTCGTGGCTCCGGGCATGGAAGTCGGGCACGTACCCCTCCTCGAGGCCGGCGAGATGCACGACGGGCCATTCGAGGCCCTTGGCGCTGTGGAAGGTCGCCACGCGCACGGCATCGCGGGGCGACGGGTCGTCGGACGCGGCGACCGGGATACCGGAGCGTTCGAGCACCTCGACGATCGGTCGCATCTGGGCGTGGGTCCTGACCAGCACCGCCTGGGCCCGCCACGGATGTCCGGGTGTGTGTTCCCCGCGCAACCGTCGGGCGATCGCAAGTGCCTCGTTCTCGGCGTCGTCGGTCGCGGTCACGCTGCACGTCGTCGCCCCGAATCGTCGGGAACCCGGGCCAGGGCGGTCGAGGACCGCGTCGCCGATCCGTACGATCTCGCGCGTCGACCGGTGGTTCTCGGTCAATTCGATCACCGTCGCCTGTGGGTGGCGGTCGGCGAAGCCGATCAGATGGCCGGCATCGGCACCGTTGAATCCGTAGATGGCCTGGTTCGGGTCACCGACCACGAACAGATCGTCGCGTCCCGCCAGCAAGGCCTCGAGGAGGCGTTGCTGCATCGGATTGACGTCCTGGTACTCGTCGACGAAGAAGTGCCGGTAGCGCCAGTGCTGCGCACGGGCGAACACCGGGTCGGACCCGAGGAGGCGGACGGATTCGCCGATCAGGTCGTCGAAGTCGAGCACGCCACGCCGTCGTTTCGCCTCGACATAGTGGGCGAACACCTCAGCGACGGCCGACGGGTCGACCGGTGGTCGCCGGCCATCGGACCGGGCCGCCGACTCGTAGCCTTCCGGCCCGATGCCCCGGGCGGTGGCCCAGGTGATCTCCGCGGCGATCGCGGCGGACGATCCCCGGTGGCGTCGTGGGACCAGTCCGGTCAACAGGGCCTCGGGGCGATCGAGGACGACCGGTTCGGTGGTGCGTCGCTCACGGTGATGATCGCGGATCAGCCCCAGGGCGATGGCGTGGAAGGTCCCGGTGGTGGCAGTGTCGCGGCCCGACAACGCCCGGAGCCGGTCGGTGAGTTCCCGGGCCGCCCGGGTGGTGAAGGTGATCGCCAGGGCGCGCCGCACATCGAGATCCGCCTGCTGGGCTCGCCAGGCGATACGTCGCGTGATGACCCTGGTCTTGCCCGATCCGGCCGGCGCCAACACACACACGGGGTCGGTGGGATTCGTGACCGCGGCGCGCTGCGCGTCGTCGAGTCCGTCGAGCAGGTCCACACTTCCATCGTGGCATGCTGGCGACCCGGTCGGACGCGTCCTCGCCAGGTGTCGACCGGACGGCTCCGCCGGCGCCATCTACACTCGAGACGTGGCCTTTCCACGGAAGCACCTCAACGACGACGAACACCTCGTCGTCGACCTGCACCCGCACTGGATCTTCCTGGCGCCCTCGGTCGGAGGGCTGATCGTCGCGGTCGCCGTGGCCCTGTTGGTGATCTTCTGGCTCGGCGACGGCACGCTCAAGAACATCTCGGGTCCCGTGATGGGGGTGATCGTCCTGATGGCGCTCGTCTGGTTCGGCGTCCGCTACGCGAAATGGAGGACCACCGAGTTCGCGGTTTCCAACCACCGGGTGATGTCCCGGTGGGGCATCCTGTCGAAGCACGGCCGGCAGATCCCACTCGAGCGGATCAACACCGTGGAGTTCTCCCAGTCGCTCTTGGAGCGCATCCTCGGCGCGGGGGACCTCGGCATCGAATCGGCCAGCGAGGGCGGCCGCGAGGAATTCACCGACATCCGTCACCCCGACGAGGTGCAACGTGAGATCTACATCCAGATCCGCGCGAACGTCGATCGGGCGCCGGGGTGGGCCGCGCCGCAAGGTGCACCGGCCGCGGAATCGGCCGCCGCGCCGCCGGAATCGGTGGCCGATCAACTCACCAAACTCGACGAGCTGCGCCGCAACGGCGTGCTCAGCGAGGCGGAGTTCCAGGCGCAGAAGGCACGCCTGTTGCAGTCCTGAGCTCCCGCCGAACCGGTCGTTCACCCCAGCAGGTGGGCACCGCGTGACGGGGTCACCGTGGCCGCGAACGGCAAGGCACCCGGTTCACACAGGGCGACGACGCAGCCGCCGAATCCGGCACCGGTGAGGCGGGCCCCGTGCACCCCGTCGGTGCGCACGAGGCGGTCCACGAGGCCGTCCAGCACCGGCGTCGACACCTCGAAGTCGTCACGCAGCGATCGGTGCGAGGCCAGCATCGCGGCGCCGACGGTGGCCCAGTCGCCACGTCTCAGCGCTTTCGCCGCGTCCAGGACCCGCCGGTTCTCGGTCACGACATGGCGGGCACGTCGGCGCACGACCGGGTCCTCGAGCGACGCCACCGCGTCGAGGGTCGCCTTGCGCAACGGACCGATCCGTTGCTCCGCCGCGACGCAATCGGCCCGGCGGTCGCCGTAGGCGGAACCGGCCAGACTCCGGGACTGTCCCGGGTCGATGATGCAGATGTCGGCGCCCTCGGGAACCGGTACTTCCAGCACTTCGAGGCTCTGACAGTCGATCAACAGGGCGTGGCCGCGTCGTCCGAAGACCGAGGTGAGCTGGTCCATGATCCCACAGGGCACACCGACGGCGGCGTGCTCGGCCCGTTGCGCGGCCTCGGCGAGCTCCTCCGGGCGGCCCTCGAAGCCCAGCGCCAGGGCGAGGGCGACCTCGAGTGCGGCGCTCGACGACAACCCGGCGCCGATCGGCAGGGTCGTCGTGATCCGACCGGTGAAGCCCTTGGCCGGGCGAACCTCCGCGGCGACCGCGGCCACGTAGCGGGCCCAGCCTTCCGCCTCACTCAGATCGGTGCCCTCCCGTGCCAGATCGGTGGTCGTGTCGTCCAGACCGGAGCTGATGCGGATGCGGTCGCCGCCGGGAGTGCCGACGACGGTCGTGCCCCACTGCAGCGCGATGGGCAGGCACCACCCACCGGTGTAGTCGGTGTGGTCGCCGATCAGGTTCACCCGCCCGGGCGCGAACGCCCGGAGCGTCGGCCCGTCGAGAGGGGGTGCGGTCATGGCCGGGTGCTCCGGACGCACGCGGTCCGGAGCCGTGCCGCGGCGTCGCTCGCCGCGACCGAATTGATGAAGATGCCGCTTCCCAGTTCGGCTCCCGCCACGTACCGGTTGGTGTCGACGGCCCTGCGGAACGGCACGATCTCGAAGTGCAGGTGCGACCAGGGCCAGTCGCCGCCGTCGGTGGGGCGTTGATGGATCCACGACATGTACGGCGTCTCCTCGTCGAAGAGCGCGTCGAGACCGCCCAGCACCTCCCCGAGGATCGTCGCGAGGTCGGTGCGCTCGGCAACGCCCAGATCCGGTAGTGCTCCCAGGTGCGGGGTCGGCGCGATCACCATGCCGTAGGGATGGGCCGAGGCGGCCGGCACCCACGCGCGCCAGTTGCCGACGGCGGCGACGAGCCGTGCTCCGGGGGTGTGGGTTCCGCCCAGTTCGTCACAGAGCGCGCACGAGCCGCGCTCACGGGCGCGTGCCAGTTCGGTCGCGGGCACCGGAGGAACCTGGTGGTAGGCGTAGATCTGGCCGTGCGGATGGGCGATCGTGGCTCCGATCTCGGCGCCGCGGTTCTCGAAGATCAACACGTACCCCACGTCGTCGCGGGCTCCCAGCTCCACGGTGCGCTCGACCCACAGATCGATCACGCGGGCGATCTGCGCGACGGGGAGCGTACCGAGCGAGGCATCGTGGTCGGGCGAGAACAGCACGACTTCGGCACGCCCGCCGTCCAGGCTCGGCCACCGGTTCACGAACCACCGCACGTCATAGGGTGCGGGCGCTTCGTGACCGCCGACGCAGAACGGACAGCCGTCTTCGGGCAGGTTGGGTCGCGTCTGACGGTCGGGAACCACGATCACCTGTCGCCCGCTGAGTGGATCGGTGACCACCGCGTCGCTCATCGGCCGAGTTCCTCCACCGGGCAGGTGAGCACGGTGCGGTCGCCGTTCGTCAGGCCCTCGATCAGCCGACGGTACGTGGTGGCAGAGTCCCGACCCATGGCGTCGCTGGTCATCCAGCGCACCCCGCGTTCGCGGTCGATGCCGTACAGACCGAAGCAGGGCTCATAGGAGCCCCATTCGTAGTTGTCGGCGAGGCACCAGTGGAAGTACCCACCGAGGCGCACCCCGGCGTCGTGCGCGGCGACGAGTGCCCGCAGATGTGCCTGGAGGTAGCGGGGCCGATCCCACCCGTCGGCCCGTTCGTGGCTGCGGCCGTTGCGGCGTCGGTTGCACAAGCCGTTCTCGACCACCCACAGTTCCCGGTCGGCGACTGCGAGTGCGGCGAGATGGCCGCCGAACCGCTGCGGGTCGACCGGGTCGTCCCAGAGCATCCGGTCCGGACCCCAGTGACGGCCACCGGCGGTCTGGTGGCCCGGCACCCGGAAGTGCGACAGTGTGCCGGGGTTGTAGTAGTCGGTCTGGATGTGGTCGAGCGTGCAGGTGTGGTCACTCGCGTACACCGCGGCGACCGTGCGGGGGAGTGCACGGTCGAGGTCGATGAGTCGGTCGACGACGCCGGCCAGCCGACCGCCACCTGCCAGGGCGGCCTCGTACCGGTTCCGGCGTGACGCCAGCCAGTTCCTCAGCTCGCCCCGTGCGACGCCGGCGAGGCGAGCGGTGAGCACGTCGGTGCCGAGTCGCTCCAGCCCGTAGGTCGAGAACGCGAAGCCGTTCGTCGCCACGACGGCGTCATCGCGCACCGCGTGGATCGCGCCGTAGGCGAGGACGTGGGCGGTGAGCAGGTGGTCGACGGCGCGTACCGCGGCGCGCAACGATCCGGTGCGCGCGGGCGGGAAGTCGCCCGTGACGTAGGTCTGGAGCGCGAAGATGTTCCACTCGTTGACGGTCACCCAGTGCCGCGCATGCCGGGCCAGGGCGCGTGCGGCGATCTCGGCCCACTCGGCGAAGCGTTCCGGTGCGCCGTCCTCCAGCCAGAAATCCTCGCCGGCCCAGTCGGGGTGTGTGAAGTGGTGCAGCGTGACGAGCGGCTCGATCCCGCGCTCGCGGCAGGCGTCGACGATGTCGGCGTAGCGGTCGAGCGCGTCGGTGTCGATCCGCCCGTCGACGGGTTCGCACCGCGCCCATTCGACTGAGAATCTGAAGGCGTTCACGCCGGCCGCGACGGCGTGGTCGAGGTGGGTTTCGTAGTCGTTCCAGAAGTTCAGCGCGATGCCCGAGGGCACGACCCGCCCTTCCGATTCGAAGCGGAACCAGTTGTTCCGGGGTTCACCGGGGCCGTTGAAGCCCCCTTCGATCTGGAACCCTGCGGTTGCCACGCCGTATCGGAAATCCGCGGGGAGGACCCCGGGTCGAGTCGGGTCGGTCATGGAACCCGGCGGTGGTCGGATGCAGTACGGTCCACGGGTCCGAGTCTCGCACACGATCCTGTCTTGACCCTACGGTCGATTCCCGGAGAGGATGGCCCGATGCCATACGCACACAACGGTTCGGTCGAGCTGTTCTACGAAGAGTGGGGTCCCAGTGACGGCACTCCGTTGTTGATGATCATGGGGCTGTCCGCCCAGATGATCTCCTGGGACGACTCGCTGATGCAGAGCTTCGTCGATCACGGGTTCGCGCCGGTGCGTTACGACAACCGTGATGTCGGCGAATCGACCTGGTTCGACGACGCGCCGGTCGACATCGAAGCCGAGATCGGCCACTTCCTGGCGGGCGAACCGCTGTCGCCGCCCTATTCGATCGAGGACATGGCCGACGATGCGGCCGCGGTGCTCGACGCGGTCGGCTGGAAGAGCGCCCACATCCTGGGCGCGTCGATGGGTGGGATGATCGCCCAGTCGTTCGCGATCCGCTACCCCGAGAAGACCCGGTCGCTGGTGTCGATCATGTCGACCACCGGCGATCCCGATGTCGGCCAACCCGACGCCGGCGCGGCAGAGGCGCTGATGCAACCCACGCCCGAGGGTCGGGACGCGGCGATCGAGGCATCGGTGCGGACGGGGCGGATCATCGGATCGCCCGTGCACTTCGATGTCGATGCGGAGCGGAAGAAGGCCGAACGCGCCTATGACCGCGGAAGCAATCCCGACGGCGTGATCCGCCAACTGCTCGCCATCCTCACCCAGTCCTCACGGACCGAGGCCCTCGGCCGACTCGACGTGCCGGCCATCGTGATCCACGGCAAGCTCGACCCGCTGGTGAATCCCTCGGGAGGTCAGCGGACCCATGAGGCACTGGCGGACTCCGAGTTGATCGAACTCCCCGAAGCCGGCCACGACATCCCGGCGATCTACCGGCCCGACCTGGTCGCGCGGATCGCCGAGCTGGCCCAACGAGCCGATGCCCGTGCCGACTCCGTCTCGGGGGTCGACGCGCCGTGACCGGTCCGCTCAGCGGGGTCAAGATGGTCGAGTTCGCCGGCATCGGGCCGGGTCCGTTCTGCGCGATGATGCTGGCCGATCTGGGCGCGGACATCATCCGCATCGACCGTGCCGACAAGGTCACCGGGGCCGATCCCGCGCGACCGTCGCTCGACGTGTTGAACCGGGGTCGGCGATCGATCGGGGTGAACCTGAAGGATCCCGACGGGGTCGCCGCCGCGCTCGATCTCGTCGAGCGGTCAGACGCCCTGATCGAGGGGTTCCGACCGGGTGTCATGGAGCGGCTCGGACTCGGGCCGCAGGAGTGTCTGGCACGCAATCCCGGCCTGATCTACGGGCGGATGACCGGTTGGGGTCAGGACGGGCCCATGGCCGACGTGGCCGGACACGACATCAACTATCTGTCGCTCACCGGTGCGCTCGCCGCGATCGGCCGGGCCGGTGAGCCTCCGGTGCCGCCGCTGAACCTGGTTGCCGACTTCGGCGGCGGTGGGATGGTGCTCGCACTGGGCATCGCCGCCGCGCTCGTCGAGCGGAACCGCTCGGGCAAGGGCCAGGTCATCGACGCCGCGATGGTCGACGGGGTGTCGGTGATGATGTCGATCTTCCACGGAATGACGGCGATGGGGATCTGGAGCGAGACCCACGGCACCAACATGCTCGATTCCGGTGCCCACTGGTACGACGCGTACGAGACCGCCGACGGCAGGTACGTCTCGGTCGGTCCGGTCGAGCCGCAGTTCTACGCACTGCTGCTCGACAAGCTCGGTCTCGACCCCGCTGACTACCCGCACTTCGACAAGTCCCGATGGCCCGAGCTGAAGGTGCGCTTCACCGAGATCTTCGCCACGAAGACCCGCGACGAGTGGTGCGAGTTGTTGGAAGGAACCGACGCGTGCTTCGCCCCGGTGCTCACCATGAGCGAGGCACCGACCCACCCCCACAACGTCGCCCGGGGCACCTTCGTCACCGAGTACGGCGTCCCCCAGGCGGCACCGGCACCACGTTTCTCGCGCACGCCGGCAGCCATCGACGGCCCACCCCCGCACGCGGGGCAGCACACCGCGGAGGTGCTCGCGGAGTTCGGGTTCGACGCGGACCGGATCGAGGCGCTCCGTTCCTCGGGTGCGGTCGCCTGAGATGGGTCGGACACGCGCGTGAGCACCCTGGTCTGTTTCCACGCGCATCCCGACGACGAGTCGATCGGAACGGCCGGGTTGATGGCCCGCGCCGCGGCAGCCGGCCACCGGGTCGTGCTGGTCACCGCGACCCGCGGCGAACTGGGTGAGATCATGCCTGGTGTGCTCGACGAAGGCGAGCAACTCGGGCTCCGTCGGTCGGCCGAGTTGTGGGCATCGGCCGAGGTGCTCGGCGTTGCCCGCGTCGAGGTGTTGGGTTATGTGGACTCGGGAATGATGGGCGAGTCGAGCAACGAGTCGCCCTGGTGCTTCTGGCAGGCCGATGTGGATGCGGCCGCGCGCCGACTCGCGACGATCCTGGAATCCGAGCGGCCCGACGCGTTCACGGTCTATGACGACCACGGTGGCTACGGTCACCCCGACCACATCCAGGTGCACCGGGTCGGGATGCTGGCGGCGGAACTCGCCGGGGTCGACGCGGTGTTCCAGGGGACGATGAACCGGGACCATCTGCAGCGCATGATCGACCTGCGGCGCGACCGCGACCGGCCCGTGCCCGACGGCGTGTCCGCAGACGGAGTGCCCGATTCGCTGCCCGAGGACATGGGATCACCCGAGTCGATCATCACCCATGTGGTCGACGCCCGGTCGGTGACGGCGACCAAGCGGGCCTCGATGCGGTGCCATCCATCCCAGATGGCTCCGGACCATTTCATGTTGGCCATGGACGACGAGTCGTTCGAAGCGGCGATGGGCTGGGAGTGGTTCATCGGTCCGGCGACGGGTGACGCCCTGGACGGGATCATCACCGCTCGCTGAACGGTCCGCGACCGCACCATGGCCGGGGGGCCACGCGGTAGGATCGCCGACGATCGGGTCCAGCCGGGACCCGCGACAACGGGGGATCGTCCATGCGGAAGGTGACGTCACTCGTCGCGGTGGGCCTGCTCGTCGTGACCGGACTCGTGACGACCGCGGGAGCGGCGAGCCCACGGTCCGACGACGACGTGAAGTTGAACCAGATCCAGGTCGTGGGTTCTCACAACAGTTACCACCTGCGCGCCAGTCAGGCCGAGTACGAGGTCCGCGAGGGGGTCGCACCGGAGTTCAACGTGGGGCTCGACTACGAACACCCCGCGCTCGGCGTGCAGTTCTCGTCTCAGCGGGTCCGGCAGATCGAACTCGACGTCTTCGCCGACCCCGCCGGTGGTCTCTACTCGAACCCGCTGATCCGGTCGTTCGCCGGCGAGGGTCCCCTGCCCGCAGCCGACAAGGCGGTGATGGACGCTCCGGGCATCAAGGTGCTCCACGCCCAGGACGTCGACTACCGGTCGAACTGCCTGACGTTCAAGGCCTGCCTCGGTGCCGTGAAGTCCTGGTCGGACGCCCACCCCGATCACGCGCCGATCGCGATCCTGCTGGAACTCAAGGACGACCCGATCCCGATCGTTCCCTCACCGCCCGCAGTGACCCCCGTCCCGTGGACCAGCGCCAACATCGGCACCATCGACGACGAGATCAACTCGGTGTTCGGCGCCGCTTCCATCGTGCGCCCCGACGACGTGCGCGGTGCCCACGCCACGGTCAACGAGGGTGTGCTCGCCGGCAATTGGCCCACGCTCGGCGAATCCCGGGGCAAGGTCCTGTTCCTGATGGACAACGCGGCCAAGCAGAGCGACTACCTGGCCGCCTTCCCGGGCCTGCACGGTGCCGATCTGTTCACCAACGCCTCGCCGGGTGATCCCGACGCGGCGTTCATCGAGATGAACACGCCGACCGGTGCGAACCTGGCGCAGATCCAGGATCTCGTGCGGCAGGGCTACGTGGTGCGCACGCGCGCCGACGCGGACACCATCGAGGCCCGCGCGAACGACACCTCCACCCGCGACGCGGCGCTCGCGAGCGGTGCCCAGTGGGTGTCCACCGATTTTCCCGGCGAAGGGTCCGCGGCGCTGCTGGACTCGACCTACTCGGTCGAGATCCCCGGTGGCGTGACCGCCCGCTGCAACCCGGTCAACGGGCCGGTCGGCTGTGTCGACGCGGCGCTCGACACCGTGCCCGTCGAACCACTGCCACCGGGCGCGCTCGGCACACGATGGGTGACCGCACCGCCGACCACCTCGACGACGCTTCCGACCACGACCACGACGGCACCGTCGACGTCCCGGCCGGCGCCCACCACCGGGTCGACGGCGCCGGTGGCGACACCGGTCGCGGCACGACCGCGGTTCACCGGCTGATCGGCGCTCGGTCAGGTCTCGACACCGGCGAACTGGGCGGCGTACAGCTCGGCGTAGGCACCACCGGCGTCGATCAGCGCATCGTGGTTGCCCTGCTCGACGATGTGGCCGTTCTGCATCACCAGGATCACGTCCGCGTCGCGGATCGTCGAGAGTCGATGGGCGATGATGAAGCTCGTGCGGTTCTGACGGAGCGCCGCCATCGCCTCCTGGATCAGTACCTCGGTGCGGGTGTCGACCGAACTCGTCGCCTCGTCCAGTATCAGGATCGTGGGCCTGGCCAGGAAGGCCCGGGCGATCGTGATGAGCTGCTTTTCGCCCGCGGACACCGCACCGGACTCGTCGTCGAGGACGGTGTCGTAGCCGTCGGGTAGGGAATGGACGAAGCGATCGACGTAGCACGCGGTGGCCGCGGTGATGATGTCGTCCTCGGTGGCGTCCAGGTTGCCGTAGGCGATGTTCTCTCTGATGGTGCCCTCGAACAGCCACGTGTCCTGCAGCACCATGCCCATGTTCGCGCGCAGGTCGTCCCGGGTCATGGTGGCGATGTCGATGCCGTCGAGCAGGATCCGGCCCTCGTCGACGTCGTAGAAGCGCATCAGCAGGTTCACCAGCGTGGTCTTGCCCGCGCCGGTCGGTCCGACGATCGCCACGGTCTCTCCGGCCTCGGCGACCAGTGACAGATCGTCGATGAGCGGCTTGTCGGGCGAGTAGGAGAACCCCACGCGGTCGAACACGACGCGCCCGGTCGGGTTCTCGAGACGCGTCGGCGCTTCGGGGTCGGGTGACTGCTCGTCGACGTCGAGCAACGCGAAGACCCGCTCGGCAGACGCCACCCCCGACTGCAACACGTTCGCCATCGATGCGATCTGTGCCAGGGGCTGCGTGAAACGCCGCGAGTACTGGATGAACGCCTGGATGTTGCCGATCGACATCTGCCCTGATGCGACGCGCAGGCCTCCGACGACGGCGATGATCACGAAGTTGAGGTTGCCGAGGAACATCATCACCGGCTGGATCAGGCCGGCCATGAACTGCGCCCGGAACCCGGCGTCGTACAGCTGGGAGTTCGTGTCGGCGAAGCGTCCGCGGACCGCCGCGCTCTGCCCGTAGACCTTCACCAGCGAGTGCCCCGAGAATGCCTCTTCGGTCTGTGCGTTCAGGTCGCCGGTGTCGCGCCACAACGCGACGAATCGCTTCTTGGAGCGGCTCGTGATGAGCTTGGTGAGGCCGACGGCGATCGGGATCGTGACGAGAGCGACCAGGCCGAGGACCCAGTCGATCCAGAGCATCGCGATGACCACACCGACGATCGTCATCGACGACGTCATCACCTGCGACACCGACTGTTGCAGGCTGGTGCCCAGGTTGTCGATGTCGTTGGTGACCCGGCTCAACAGGTCGCCGGTCGGGGTGGTGTCGATGTACGACAGGGGCACGTTTGCGAGCTTGTCCTCGACCTGGTTCCGCAGGCGTTGCATGGCGTGCTGGACCACGTCCGCGAGCAGGTAGGACTGCCACCAGTTGAACCCGGCCGACGCCACGAGCAACACGGCGGCGTAGACGAGTTGTCCGACGAAGCGACCACGGTCGATGCCGCCGGACGAGAACGCCCCGTGCACGATCGTGTCGGTCGCGTCGCCGAGCACCATCGGCAGGATCGTGGCGGCGATGACCCCGATCGTGGCGGTCACCAGCACGCCGACGACCGCCGGACGGTCCGGTGCCATCAGCGAGCCGAGCCGCTTGAGCGTGCCGGTGAAGTCGTCGGATTTCTCTGCGGGCATCCCCCCGGCGAAACGTCCTCCGGCGAAGTGCCGGGCGTTGGTCGCAGCCGAATGGGTGTTCTTGTTCTCGTCGCTCATGCTGCGTCCTCCGCCCGCAACTGCGAATCGACGATCTCGCGGTAGGTCTCGCAGGTCTCGAGCAGTTGGTCATGGGTGCCCAGACCCACCGCGTGACCGTCTTCGAGCACCAGGATCTGTTCGGCATCGCGGATGGAGGAGATCCGTTGGCCGACGACGAACACGGTCGTGTCGGTGGTGCGGGGCGCCAGTGCGGTCCGCAGGCGAGCCTCGGTCGCCAGGTCGAGCGCCGAGAACGAGTCGTCGAACAACAGGATGGAAGGACGGCGGACCAGTGCCCGGGCGATCGCCAGGCGCTGGCGCTGCCCACCCGACACGTTCGTGCCGCCCTGGGTGATCGTCGCGGCGAGCCCGCCCGGCATCGCCGCGACGAACTCGGCGCCCTGGGCCACCTGCAGGGCCTCCCACAGTTCCTCGTCGGTGGCGTCCGGTTTCGAGAACCGCAGGTTCGAGGCGACCGTTCCCGAGAACAGGTACGGCCGCTGGGGGACCAACCCGATCCGTTGCCAGAGCGCCTCGGGGGCGATGTCACGGATGTCGGTGCCGTCCATCTTCAGCGTTCCTCCGGTCACGTCCAACAGCCGGGGGATCAGGTGCATCAGCGTCGTCTTTCCCGATCCTGTCGAGCCGATGATCGCACAGGTCGTGCCGCGGGTGACGGTGAGGGAGATGTCGTGCAGCACGGGTTCGTCGGCGCCGGGGTAGCCGAAGGTCACGGCATCGAAGGTGACCGTGCCGGTATCGGCCAGGGTCCGCACCGGTGACGCACTCGGCTCGATCGACGTGGAGGTCTCGAGGACCTCCACGATGCGCTCGGCACACACGGTGGCCCGCGGTGCCAGGATCGCGATGAACACGCCCATCATGACCGCCATGAGGATCTGGATCAGGTAGGTCAGAAAGGCGATCAACGCGCCGACCTGGAGGGTCCCGTCGGTGATCCGCGATGCGCCGAGCCAGAGCACGACGATGCTGGAGCCGTTCATCACGGTGGTCACGAACGGAAAGATCAGCGCCTGCAGGTAGCCGGCGCGGATGCCGGTGTCGGTCAACTCGGCGTTGACGTCTTCGAAGCGCCGCCGTTCGGCCCTTTCGCGCACGAACGCCCGGACCACGCGGATACCCGTGATCTGTTCCCGGAGCACCTGATTGATGCGGTCGACCTTCTCCTGCATGCGACGGAACTGGGGGATCATGCGCCAGGCGACCCAGCCCACCGAGATGACCAGCAGGGGGATCGAGCCGGTGAGCACCCACGACAGTCCGATGTCCTGGCGCAGGGCCATGATCACCCCGCCGACCGCCATGATCGGGGCGGCCACGAACAGGGTGAACGACATCAGTACGAATTGTTGGACCTGCTGGACGTCATTGGTGGTGCGGGTGATCAGCGACGGAGGGCCGAGTGCGGCGACCTCCCGGGTCGAGTACGACATGACCTGCTCGAACTGGGCATTGCGCAGGTCGCGTCCGAACGCCATCGCGACGGTCGCCGCGAAGTAGATGGCGATCGCGTTGGCGATCATCTGGGCGACGGTGACGGCGAGCATGACGCCGCCGTGCGTCCAGATGTAGCCGTTGTCGTGGCCGAGGATCCCGTGGTCGATGATGTTCGCCGTGATGTCGGGCAGGAACAGAGTGGCGACCGCCTGCGCCGCCTGGAACACGACGAGCAGGGCCATCTGCAACCGGTAGCGCACCAGATAGGTGCGCAGCAGGCGGAGGAGCATCCAACGAATGTAGAACCTGTCACGTCGCGACCGATGATCGGGCGGCATGCGATGATCAGATGTCGACCACCTTCGGTCAGACTGGCCTCGATGATGGCCTTCCACCAGTGGTTCGCGTGGGTCGTGGTCGCGACCAACGCATCGGCCGGCTGTTGGGCGCTCGTCGCGCACTACCGGCCGCGCTGGCGGAGCCGGGCGATGTGGTGGTCGGTGCTCGTCGCCGAGGCGACGATCGTCGTCCAGGTGCTCGCCGGGGTCTGGCTGATGACCCGTGACCACCGCGTCGCCGACGACTTCCATGCGTTCTACGGATTCGGTTCGCTGCTCGCCGCGGTGATCATCTACAGCTACCGTCCACAGCTCAAGCACGTGAAGTACCTGCTGTACGGCCTGGGGAGCATCTTCCTGATGGGGATGGCGTTGCGCGCCATCCAGGTCGGGTGAGCCCGACGACCGTTGAGGGTCGCTTTATGTCGTCCGACTAACTTTGCAGCGTGGCTACCTCGAACAAGAACGCTTCGAAGAATGCGAAGGCTTCGGCGAAGGTCCGTGCGGCGCAGCAGCAGAAGCGGCAGCGGATGCAGTGGTCGATCGGAATCATCGCGTTGGTGGTCGTCGGTGTCGTGGTACTCGTGCTGGCCAAGATGTCGACGAGCGATTCGGGCGACACGGCGAACGCGAACCACACCCCGAAGCCCGCCCCGGCGTCGATCGCGACCGATCTCGCCGCGGTGCCGCTGCCGGCGATCGCAGCAGCGACCGAGTCCGGAGTGTCCACCAATCCGGTCAAGCCGATCAGCGGCGGTGAGTCCCGCACGGCGGACGGCAAGCCGGAGGTGCTGTACATGGGCGGCGAGTTCTGTCCGTTCTGTGCGGGTGAGCGGTGGGCACTGACGGTGGCCCTTTCGAAGTTCGGCACGTTCAAGAACCTCCAGGTGATCCATTCGGCCGAATCCGACGTGCCGACCCTGACCTATGTGGGTTCGGACTACACGAGCAAGTACGTCACGTTCACCCCGAAGGAGATCAAGGGGAACGAGCACAACGGAGCCAACTGGGCAGACCTCGAGAAGGCCACCGACGAACAGATGAGTCTGCTGAACGGCCTCGGCGGCGGTTCGTTCCCCTTCATCGACTTCGGCGGCAAGCACTACCAGTCGGGTGGTTCGGTCGAGGTGTCGACGCTGGTCGGCAAGAGCCAGACCGAGATCGCCGCCGCGCTGGCCGCGTCGACCCCGAAGGACACCGATCAGTCCAGCCTCGAGGGCAACGTCAACCTGGTCGCCGGAGAGTTCATCCGGACCATCTGCGGGCTCACCGACAATCAGCCGGCCAACGTGTGCAAGGCATTCCCCCAGGCGTGAGCCGGGCGGCGACCCGTCTCGGGGTCGCGGCAACCGCGCTGGTCGTCATCGGACTGGGTCTCTCGGTCTATCTGACGGTCGAACATTTCTCGGCCGCGCCCAGGTACGCGTGCCCGACCACCACCGTCGTCGACTGTGTGAAGGTCACCTCGAGTTCCTACTCGACCTTCCTGGGCGTTCCGGTGGCGGTCGCCGGGGTGGTCTACTTCGTCGTGGCGTCACCGCTGTACCTGCCGGTCGCGTGGCGGTCGGGCAACGCGTGGATCCAGCGGGCGCGGTGGGCCTGGGCGGGTATCGGCATGGTGAGCGTGTTCTGGCTGATCTACGGCGAGCTCGACGTCGGCGCCATCTGCCTGTACTGCACCGGCGTCCACCTCGTGACCTTCGGCCTGTTGGTGCTCACGACCCTCGGCTCCGCGGTGTTGATCGGCGGGACCGCTGACGAAGTCGATGCCGAAGACTCCGAGCCGGTCGCCGTCGTGGCCACACCGGCAGGTGGGTGACGATGCGACCGGTCGGGAACACCCCGTGAGCGTCCGATGATCTGGGGGATCGCGGTCGGTGCCGCAATCGTCATGGCCGCCGCCGGTGTCGCGAAACTCGCCAAGCCGGACGTGACGACCGATGCCGTCCACGCCGCCGGACTGCCGGCGTCGCGTGGTGCGGTCACACTGCTGGGTGTGGCCGAACT
>JBDZUV010000052.1:0-15016 GCA_040255345.1 Actinomycetota bacterium
CCGCGGCGGCGCCGGGGTCGTGGTCGTCACCGTGGTCGTCGGTGTCGTTGCCGTACTGCTCGGCGTCGCGGTGGCACCGCCGCGCTGCAACAGCCCGTCGAGGTCGGCCTCGGTGACGGTCGCGATCGTCTTGGCGACCACGACCCCGTCGGGGTTCACCACGAAGGTCTCGGGAACCTTCGCCACGCCCCAGTCCAGCCCGATCGTGTCGGTGTCGACGGCGAGCACCGGCCAGGTGACCCCGCCGTAGTCGGCGAAGAACGCACGCGCGGCTTCGGGGGTGTCCTGGAACAGCACGTTCACGAGTTCCGCGTCGCCGGCCGCCTGGTGCCGTTGCGCCCATCGGCGCAGCTCGGGCGCCTCGACCCGGCACGGTTGACACCACGAGGCGAAGAAGTTGACCACCACGAACCGGCCCCGCAGCGACGTGAGGTCGAACGTTTCCCCTTCGAGCGTCTTGCCGGCCAGTGACGGCGCGACCTTGCCCAACAGGGGCGAATCGGCCGACTCGGTCTGCGACTTGGAGATCGCCAGCACCCCGATCAGCGCCACGAGTACCGCAGCGACGCCCAATGCCGCCCATCTCGTCGAGGAACGTCGACGCCGACGCGGGGCGGGTGGGTCGCCGGGCTGGTCCTGCGAATCGGTCACCGCGCTCCCACGGGTGCGATCCGGTCGGCTCCCGCGTCGTCACCGATCTCGGGCACGGCTTCGGGGATCGGCGCCGACGCCGGGTCGGTCGGACGTCGGCGGCGTCCCGGGAATGCCGCGAAGAACGCCCCGACGAAGATCAGTCCGGCGCCGAACCAGATCCAGGACACCAACGGTTCGATGTACACCCGCAGCGTGATCGGACCGTTCGGCTCGCTCGGCATCGTCAGCAGCGACAGGTACACGTCGGAAACCGGCGTCGAGCGCACCGATGGGGTGCCCACCACCTGGTTGGCGTTCGCGAACTTCTTCAGCTTCGGCGCGTGGATCTTGTCGCCGTCGATGCGGATCCGGGCTTCCTGGACCAACACGTTGCCCGTGGTATGCGACGACGAGTCGACATAGGTGACCGTGTGGCCTTCGAGGTGCGCGGTCTGACCCGGTCGCAGGGTGAAGTCGGCCTGGCTCACGTACGCACTCGATGCCACGACGCCGACGACGACGATGACGACACCGATGTGCACGATCATTCCACCGTTGGTCCGTCCCACCAGTCCACGCCAGCCCTGCCGACGCGTCGCCAGCACGATCTGGCGCAACGACGCCCCGGCGACGAACCCGCCGAGGCCGAACACGATCAGTGGCGTGACGCCGCGCGCGCCGACGGCGACGGCGAACACCACCGTGCCCACGCCGACCCACGCCGGCACCAGCAGCCGGTGGCGCAGGGTCTCCCCCGAGGCCTTCCGCCACGGCAATGCGGGGGCGATCGCCATGAGGAACAACAGGGCGATCACGATCGGGCCGGTCATCCGATTGAAGTACGGGCCGCCCACGGTGATCTGGGAGCCGTTCAGCGCCTCGACGATGAGCGGGAACACCGTGCCCAGCAGCACCACCAACGCGAACGTCGCGAACAACAGATTGTTGACGAGGAACGCGCCCTCACGGGACACCGGCGAGTCGATCCGTCCGGGCGAGCGCAGCCGGTCGCCCCGCCAGAAGATCAGCCCGATGCTGACCGCCACGATCACGCCGAAGAAGCTCAAGAAGGCCGGCCCGATGCCCGATTCGGTGAAGCTGTGCACCGAGTTGAGTACGCCCGATCTGGTCAGGAACGTACCCAGGATCGTGAGTGAGAACGTCGCACACAGCAGCGACAGGTTCCACACGCGCAGCATCCCGCGGCGTTCCTGCACCATCACCGAATGCAGATACGCGGTACCCGTCAGCCACGGCAGGAACGACGCGTTCTCGACGGGGTCCCACGCCCAGTAGCCGCCCCAGCCCAGCACCTCGTAGCTCCACCACGCACCCAGCACGATGCCCACCGTCAGGAAGGCGAATGCGAACAGCGTCCAGCGTCGGGTCTCGACCAACCAACCCTCTCCGAGTCGCCCGGTGACCAGCGCGCCGATGGCGAACGCGAACGGCACGGTGAACCCGACGAACCCCAGGTACAGGAACGGCGGGTGATAGGCCATCAACAGGTTGTTCTGCAGCAGCGGGTTCGGCCCTGGGCCGTCGAAACCGGGTGGTGGCGAGAAGCTGCGGAACGGGTTCGCGGCGCTGCCCATGAGCCCGAAGAAGAACAGCGCGACCGAGAACATCACCACCATCGCCCACGCCAACAACTTGTCGCCGAGGCGTTTGCGGAACCGCCACACCACCGCGCACAGGTAGCCGGTGAGGATCAGCGACCACAACAGGATCGAGCCTTCGAGCGCACCCCACAGCGTGGCGAAGTTGAACAGGGCGGGCGTGTGCGACGAACCGTTCTCGGCGACGAACCGGACGGTGAAGTCCCGGGTGATCAGCGCCCGCTCCATCGCACCGAACGCGACGACGGCACTGGCGAAGAGCAGTCCCGCGAACACCGGCGTGGTGCGGAGCAGGTCACGGCGGCCGTTCACCAGGCCGACCACGAGCACCACGATCGCGGTGGCCGCGACGAAGACGCCGACGAGGACGGCGGTGGAACCGATCGCGAGGTTCACAGGCGGCTCATCTGGTCCACCGACCCATCACGCACATGCCGGGTCCGCTTTCATCCGGTTCTCGTGTTCGGCCGTGTAGGTCTCGGTGTGTTTGATGATGATCTGGGTGCCCACGAAACGCGCATCGTCGGCCTCGGATTGCCAGTTGCCGACGATCACGACCGGCTCGCACGCCTTGAACAACGCGGGCGGGTCCGAACCGGTGTAGACCACCGGCACGGTGACCCCGTTCGCGGTCAGGTCGAAATCGATCTTCTGGGTGTTCTCGGTGAGGCTCACCGTCTGGGGAGTGTTGGCGACGGTGCCCTGGACCCGGAACCTCCTGGTGCCCAGGTCGGCCCGGTGCGCCACCGCCTCGTCGACCTGGTAGAAGTAGTCGGTCGCGCTGCCCAGCGCCTTGGAGACCAGGAATCCGGCCGAGGCGAGGATCACGACCAGCACGCCGGCGGCCATCCAGCGACGCCTGGGGCCACCCCGGCCGACCGGCCCCGATGCCGAGGTGCGGGGGGTGAGATCGAACTCGGGCGGTTCACCGTCGGCGTCGACCTGGTCGAGTCCGATCGGTTCGTCGCGACGGGTGTCGTCCCCGGTCACAGCCACCGCCTCTTGTCGGTGGGAACCTGGCGCGAGAGACGACGCCCCCGGCGCACGACGTGTACGACGTAGCCCCCGATGGCGACGGCTGCGGCGCCGTAGCCGGTGAGCACGTAGCCCCAGTAGCTCGGGGTCTGGCGTTGGACGGCGAGCTGCGCTTCGAACAACGAGGTCACATCCATGTCAGTCGACCTCCGTGGATGCCGTGTGGGTGGCCATCTTCTGGGCCACGGGTGCCGTCGGCGCCGTACGGTGCGCGGTCCGCTTCTGTGCCGCGGCCTCGGCGCGACGCTGCGCGATGGCCTCGTCGAACGCGCTCTCGTCCACCCGTTCGGCGAGGTACCCGACCCGGAAGCGGATGAGCAGCAGCCACACGTAGCCGCACAGCCCGGCGACCATCATGAGCAGCAGGCTGAACAGCATCGTGCCGCCGATCTCGGATTCGCCGAGCAGCCGGACGGTCTGGCCCTGGTGCAGGGTCACCCACCAGTTCGTCGACTGGTGCACGATCGGCACGTCGATCGCGGCGATGATCCCGGCGATCGCACACCACTTCGCCCGATTCGCGGTGCCCGCGAGGGCCCGGCGGAGCGCGACGTAGCCGACGAAGAGCACCAGCAACAGCGCGGTCGTGGTCAGACGCGCGTCCCAGGTCCAGTAGATGCCCCAGATCGGTCGACCCCACAGCATGCCGGTGATCAGACACAGCGAGGTGAACACGATGCCGATCTCCGCCGAGGCGCCGGCGATGAGGTCCCAGACCTCGGTCTTGCGCCACAGCACCATGACGCTGGCGATCGCGGTCACGCCGAACGCCACGTACGCGATGATCGCGGAGGGCACGTGGATGTACAACAACCTGGCGGCGTTCGACTGGTTCGCGTCGGGCGGTGAGATGACCAGGCTGTAGGTGAGACCGACCGCGGTGAGCACCAGGGTGACCACCCCGAGGATCCGACTGGCCGTCGAGCTGGTACCCACGGGGGCGTCACGGGTCGGCTCGACCGCGCTGGGAGCCTCGGCAAGGCCGGTGTCGATGGACGTCATGTGTCCTCCAGAAGAGGGCCGAATGCGAAGAGTCCGGCCAGCAGATAGGCTACGGCGAACGCGGCGAGTAATCCCACCCAGCGCCAGGCCTGGTCCAAGGTCACATCGCCGGTGCCGAGCGCGGCCTGGAACGCCGAGGTGGCGCCGATGAGCACGGGAGCGACCACGGGCAGCAGCAGCAACGGCAACAGCGTCTCGCGTCCCCGCACGCCGAGCAGCAGTGCGCCGTACAGGCTGCCCGACGCCGCGAGGCCGACCGATGCGGCCAGCGCCGCACAGATCATCAGGCCGATCGAGCCGAAATGGGTCGAGTACAGGATCGCGGCGCCGGCGACGGTGAGGATCTCGAGGGCGACGAGCTGGACGAACACGCCGAGTGCCTTGCCGAGGAAGATGCCCGCAGGGTCCAGTCCCGACAGGCGGAGCTGATCGGCGAGTCCGGGGGCGCCTTCGGTCACGAAGGTGCGCTGCACGCAGAGCACGAGGGCGAGCAGGATCGTGATCCACAACAGCCCGGGGGTGGCTTCGGCGAGCACGGTCTGTTGGGAGTCGAGGGCGAACGCGAACAACACCAGCACGACGAGTGCGAACGGTGCGAGCTGGTTGAACGCGACGCGGCTGCGCCACTCGATCCGCAGGTCCTTCGCGGCGATCACCCAGGCGTCAACCAGCACTGGTCAGCTCCGCGGCGTCGGGTCGTGGCCGGGCGCCGTCGACGACTGCAGAGACGACCCCGCCGTCGATGGTGGCGACCCGGTCGGCCAGCGCAGTTGACCGGTCGAGGTCGTGGGAGGCGATGACCACGGTGACCCCGGCCTCTGCCGCGGTCGAGACGAGGTGGTCGACGAGGTCGCGCCCCTGCGCGTCGAGACCGGCGTGGGGTTCGTCGAGGAGCCACAACTCGGCGTGGCGGGTGAGCAGCACGGCGAGGGCGGCGCGCCGGCGTTGCCCGGCCGAGAGTCGGGCGACTTCGACGTCGGCGAGCCGCCCGGCCAGCCCGACCCGGGTGATGGCGGCATCGACCTCGTCGGCACCATGCTTGCCGGCGGCAGCCCAGAAGGCGACGTTGTCGGTGACGGTGAGTTCTTCGTACAGCCCGACGCCGTGGCCCAACAGCGCGACCCGACGGCGCACCGAGCGGGCGTCGGTGGCCAGATCGCAACCGAGCACCTCGGCCTCACCGGACTGCAGGGGCAGCAGGCCCGCGCACAGCCGGAGCAGGGTCGATTTCCCGGCGCCGTTCGGGCCCTGCAACAGGACGATCTCACCGGCGTCGACATCGAGTGTCGCTCCGGCCAGGGCGGGGAATCGTCCCAATACACAGACCGCGTCTCGGAGGTGCACGACGTTTGGCATGGGGATGGCAACAGGCTATCGACGCCCTGAGACCCGGCAAAGCACAGACAGGCTACGAAGCAGGCACGGCCTGACCGCAGGCGGATCGGGAGGCGCAGTCCACGATGGGGCGTGCTCAGCACCGGATCCACGCATCGACACCGCATCGTCTCCAGCAGGTCTGCTCGTGAGTCGCCTGGTCGGGAACCGACCGACCACCGATCGATCACTCGGGCGGTTGCTCGTCGCCTTTCGTCGGTGCCGATCTTTGTGGCGGCATCGTCGTTTCCCGACCCCGGCGACGAACGGTGGGGCTGTTCGCAGCCGGGACACGACTCGAAGTCCTCCCCGAGTCGTTGACGCCTCCACAGGGCCGACCGCAGGTACCTCCGGCCTCTTCGGTGAGACGCCCGACCGGATCCGACATCATCGTCGGCGCCGTCCCGGGCCGAACCGTCGAGCGCCGGCCGCGTTGAGAGTCGGGGGCGGCGCGTCAAGAACGCGCGAAGAAGCCCCGCTTCGCAGCGGCATCCTTGTACAACGACGGCGATGGCAACTTCATCGACCCCGCTGTTCCCCACCCGACGTGGCGAACCCGCCGCCCCTCTCCCACTCCGAGACGACGTGCTCGACCCGTTCGTGGCACCGACACCCACCTCCCGCATCATCGCCGCGCGGCCGCGGACGCGCTGCGTCGTCGGGGGCCACGTGATCACGCAGGCCACGAAGTGCCGCCACGACGCGGTGGAGTTCGACGTCACCCTCACCGATGGGACGGGGCAGTTGCTTCTAGCGTTCCTGGGCCGACGCCGCATCCACGGCTTCAAACCGGGGCGAGAGGCCACCGCTGCCGGCACAGTCGTCATGAATGACATCCCGACGATGCTGAACCCGCAGTATTGGCTCCACATCGACAACGGGGAGCGCGCCCGTGGGTGACCTGGTGTTCGTGGCGATCATGCTCGCGGCGTTTGGCCTGGCGGTCGGCTACCTGCACGGTTGCGCGGCCTTGGTCGGCTCGGCTCTGGACGGTCCAGGTCGGTGCGACGCCGAGCCAGACCGCGAAGAGCCACTGGCCGAGCCGCCGGCCCAGCCGTCCGCTGACGTCGACAAGGCTGTGCCGTGAACGTCACCGAGATCATCGGCCTGGTCATCGCCGTGCTGTTACTCGCCTACCTGGGCTTCGCGCTGCTCCACCCGGAGAAGCTCGGGTGACGGGTTCTGGCGACTGGCTCCTCGTCGGGGCTCTCGCGGCGGTGCTCGTCGCACTGGCCGTCCCTCTCGGGGGATACCTCGCCTGTGTCCACGGCGGCGGCGCGGCCCCCGGCGATCGCTTCTTCACGCCCATCGAGCGGATCATCTACCGACTGGTCGGGGTGGACGAAACCCGCGAACAGCACTGGACGGCCTACGCCCGAGCCGTGCTGGCGTGTGGCCTCGTTTCCGTGCTCCTGCTGTATGCGCTCCAACGGTTCCAAGGGCATCTCCCGGCGAACCCGACGGGTAGGGGCGCAGTCACCCCGTCGACGGCGTTCAACACCGCGATCAGTTTCGTGACCAACACCGACTGGCAGGTCTACGCCGGTGAGTCCACGATGAGTCACCTCACCCAGATGGCGGGCCTGGCCGTCCAGAACTTCGTCTCCGCGGCCGTGGGTATCTCGGTGGCGGTCGCGCTGACCCGAGGACTGATCCGCCGCCGATCGGCCACGATCGGCAACTTCTGGGTGGATCTGATCCGCACCGTCGTCCGGGTACTGCTGCCGGTGGCGAGCGTGGCCGGGCTCGTGCTCGCGAGCCAGGGGGTGATCCAGAACCTCTCCGGCGGCATCCACGTGCGGACCCTGGAAGGTGGCACCCAACTCGTTCCCGGTGGGCCGGTCGCCTCGCAGGAGGCGATCAAGCTGGTCGGCACCAATGGCGGCGGTTTCTTCAACGCGAATTCGGCGCACCCTTTCGAGAACCCGACCGCCTTCACCAACGTCTTCGAGATCGCCTTGATGCTCATCATCCCGTTCTCGATGGCATTCATGTTCGGACGGCTCGCCGACAACCGCAAGCTCGGGTGGGCACTGTTCGCGACGATGTTCACCTTGTGGATCGCCTCCGCCGTTGCCGTCACCGCCCTCGAATCCAACGGCAATCGGGTACTCCCACGGAATGAAGTGACCCAGATGACCACCTCGACCCAGTCGGGCGGCAACCTCGAAGGCAAAGAGGTCCGCATCGGGGCTGACGGGTCCGGGATCTTCGCCGCTTCCGCGACCGGAACCTCCACCGGGGCGACCAACAGCGCACACGACAGCTTCACTCCCCTCGCTGGCGGAGTGGTCCTCGCCAACATGATGCTCGGCGAGGTGTCCCCCGGCGGGGCGGGAACCGGATTGTACGGCCTGTTGATCTTCGCACTGCTGGCGGTGTTCATCGCCGGGCTCATGGTGGGACGCACACCGGAGTTCCTCGGCAAGAAGATCCAGGCCACCGAAGTCAAACTCGCGGTGCTGAGCATCCTGGTGCTGCCGGCGTCGGTGCTCACAGGCACCGCTGGGTCGGTGTTGGTCGATTCGGCGACTGCACAGGCGTCGAACCCTGGCCCGCATGGCTTCAGCGAAATCGTGTACGCCTTCACCTCCACTGTCAACAACAACGGCTCCGCGTTCGGAGGCCTCACCACTTCGACCGACTGGTATACGACGACACTCGGGCTGGCGATGTTCGCGGGACGGTACCTGACCATCGTCGCGACGTTGGCGATCGCCGGTGCGATGGCGGTGAAACAGCCGACGCCGGCCACGGTGGGCACCCTCCGGACCGACACCCCCCTTTTCGTCGGCCTGCTGATCGGTGTGGTGATCATCGTGAGCGGATTGACGTTCTTCCCGGCACTGTCACTCGGACCGATCGCCGAAGGATTGGGTCGGTGAGCACCTCGTGCGCCACCCTCACGCCTCCGGACGCACCGGCCGGCTCCAGACACACCCGGTCCGGACACGGGGCCGGCTCGATGGGAGACCCGGTGCTCCTGCGCCGCGCGGCCACAGACGCAGTCGTCAAGCTCGACCCCCGCGTCATGGCCCGCAACCCGGTGTTGTTCATCGTCGAAGTCGCCGGCGTGTTCGCCTCCGTGCTGTTCGTGGTCGACCTGCCCTCGGCGACGGCGGCCGACAGCACCTTCACGGGACTGGTCGCGGCCTGGCTGTGGTTCACCCTCCTGTTCGCCAACTTCGCCGAAGCGGTCGCCGAAGGACGGGGCAAGGCCCAGGCCGACACCCTCCGCCTCGCCCGCCGCGACACCATCGCCCGGATCGTCACCGCTACCGGGACGACCGAGAAGGCCAGCTCCGAGCTGGCCATCGGAGACCGCGTCGTGTGCGCCGCCGGCGATCTCATTCCCGGCGACGGCACGATCATCGAAGGGATCGCCACCGTCGATGAATCCGCCGTCACCGGTGAATCGGCCCCGGTGTTGCGCGAAGCGGGCGGCGACCGGTCCGCGGTGACCGGGGGAACCAAGGTGCTGTCGGATCGGATCGTCATCGAGATCACCGCGCGATCCGGCGAGACGTTCCTCGATCGCATGATCGCCCTCGTCGAAGGGGCCGAGCGGCAGAAGACTCCGAACGAGATCGCGTTGAACCTGCTGCTCGTCGGGCTCACGATCGTCTTCCTACTTGCCGTGGTCACCCTGCAACCGTTCGCGATCCGTGCCGGTGCGCCACAGACCATGCCGGTGCTCGTGGCCCTGTTGGTGTGTCTGATCCCCACCACCATCGGCGCATTGCTGTCGGCGATCGGGATCGCCGGCATGGACCGGATGGTGCAACGCAACGTGCTCGCCATGAGCGGACGGGCCGTGGAGGCCGCCGGCGACGTGTCGACCCTGTTGCTGGACAAGACCGGCACGATCACCCTCGGGAATCGGCGGGCGACCTCGTTTCACCCCGCCGAAGGTGCGACCGACATCGAACTCGCCGACGCCGCACTCCACGCCAGCCTCGCCGACGAAACCCCCGAAGGGCGCTCCATCGTCACCCTGGCGCGCGAGCGCTACGGACTCGATGCCACCGAGAGCCCAGGGGCGATTCTGGTGCCCTTCACCGCCAAGACCCGTATGAGCGGGGTCGATCTGGATGGCCGTCAGATCCGCAAAGGCGCGACCGAGCAGGTGAGGTCGTGGGTGCAGGCCACGGGCGGCAGCGTACCGGCAGGACTGGACACGATGGCTGCCGAAATCGCAAACACCGGTGGCACTCCGCTCGCGGTCGCGATGGCCGACGGCCGAACAGGCCGGGCCGCCGTACTCGGGGTGATCCAGCTGACCGACGTGGTCAAGCCCGACATGGCCGGACGCTTCGCCCAACTGCGCGCCATGGGCATCAAGACCGTCATGGTGACCGGCGACAATCCACTCACCGCTCGGGTCATCGCCGAAGAGGCCGGCGTCGACGATTTCATCGCTGAAGCCACGCCCGAGGACAAAATGGCCTACATCCGTCGGGAACAACTCGGCGGGCATCTGGTGGCGATGACCGGGGACGGCACCAATGACGCCCCCGCTCTCGCACAGGCCGACGTCGGGCTCGCCATGAACACCGGCACCCAGGCGGCCAAGGAAGCCGGGAACATGGTCGACCTCGACTCGAATCCGACCAAGCTGATCGAGGTCGTCGAGGTCGGCAAGCAACTGCTCATCACTCGAGGGTCACTCACCACGTTCTCGATTGCGAACGACGTCGCCAAATACTTCGCGATCGTGCCGGCGATGTTCACGGGAGTGTTCCCCCAACTCGACCGACTCGACATCATGTCGCTCGCCTCGCCGCATTCGGCGATCCTCGCCGCGGTGATCTTCAACGCGCTGGTCATCGTCGCCTTGATCCCCCTGGCCCTGCGCGGGGTCCGGTTCCGGGCTGCGGGGGCCTCCCAGATCCTACGACGGAACCTTGTCATCTACGGACTGGGTGGCCTGGCCGTCCCCTTCGTCGGCATCAAAGTCATCGATGTCGCCATCACGGCACTGGGGGTCCACTGACATGCGTACCCAACTCGTCGCAGCGCTCCGGGCGGTGCTCGTGTTCACAATCGTCACCGGGATCATGTACCCGTTGGCGGTGACCGGCGTCGCTCAGGTCGCATTCGGCCACCGGGCCGACGGGTCACTCGTACGCCAAGACCAGCGCATCGTGGGCTCCGCGTTGATCGCTCAACGCTTCAGCGGCGATGCGTGGTTCTGGCCCCGGCCATCAGCAGCAGGGGACGGCTACGACGCGACGCCGAGTGGAGCGACGAACCTCGGCCCGACCAACCCCGAGCTGCGCCACACGATTGCTCGACGTGCCGCCGCGTACCGCAGAGCGAACCGGCTCGCCACCGGCACGCCAGTGCCGGTCGACGCGGTCACTGCGTCTGGGTCAGGCCTCGACCCGGACATCTCGGTCGCGAACGCGCGACTCCAGGCACCGCGGATCGCACGTGCGCGACGCGTATCCATCGGCGCGGTCCGCCGGATCATCGCCGCACACACCGAAGAGCCGCTCGCCGGGTTCATCGGCACACCGCATGTCAACGTGCTCGAAGCCAATCGCGCCCTCGCCCTGGCGGCCAAGGCGCTTCCGGTGCGCTGACAGCGTCGATCCGAAAGGGAAGACTGTCCGATCATGACTCGTGGCACGTTGCGGATCTACCTGGGGGCGGCCCCCGGCGTAGGCAAGACATTCGCGATGTTGAACGAAGGCCATCGCCGGCGTGACCGCGGCGGTGACGTGGTGGTGGGGTTCGTCGAGACCCACGGGCGAGAGAAGACCGCGGCCCAGATCGGCGACCTCGAGGTGCTGCCCCGGCGGACGGTCGACTACCGGGGGACGACGATGGAGGAGATGGATCTCGACGCCGTGCTCCGGCGCGCGCCCGAGGTCGCCCTCATCGACGAACTCGCCCATACGAACGTCCCCGGATCACGCCACACCAAGCGCTTCGAAGACGTCGAGGAACTCCTCGCCGCGGGCATCACCGTGATCTCCACGGTGAACATCCAACACCTCGAATCGATCAATGACGTCGTCGAACAGATCACCGGCGTCGTCCAACGCGAGACGATTCCCGATGGGATCGTGCGGGACGCCGACCAGGTCGAGCTCGTCGACATGACCCCCGAGGCGCTGCGACGACGGATGGCGCACGGCAACGTGTACGCCTCCGACACGGTCGACGCGGCCCTGTCGAACTACTTTCGCGCCGGAAATCTGACCGCCCTCCGAGAACTCGCATTGCTGTGGATCGCCGGACAGGTCGACGAGGCTCTCGACGAGTACCGGGCACACCACGGCATCACCGTGCCCTGGGAGACCCGCGAGCGGATCGTCGTCGCGGTCACCGGCGCCCCCAGCAACGAGAAGCTGATCCGGCGGGCCGCCCGAATGGCGCAACGGTCCCACGGGGACCTCCTCGGCCTGCATGTGCGCGATACGCAGGGACTGACCGGTCCCGACACCGGGTCGCTCGAATCCCATCGGGCGCTGCTCACCGAGATGGGCGGAGAACTCCACGAGGTCGCCAGTACCGACATCGCCGCGGCACTGGTCGACTTTGCCGTCGCCGAGAACGCCACCCAGCTCGTATTGGGCAGCACTCGACAGACCAGGTGGCAACACCTCACCCAGGGCTCGATCGTCAACCGGGTGCTGCGGCGAGGCGGCGAGATCGATGTCCATGTCATCGCGCACGACCGTGCCACCCGGCAGGCGGCCCTGCCCCGTCCAGTCCACCGGCGGGTCGCGGTATTGTCGTATCGGCGACGCCTGTCTGCATGGGTGCTCGTGATCGTCGGTTTACCGACGCTCACCGCGGTGCTGGAATCGTTCCGGTCCGAGATCGGGCTGCCATCGGTCATCGTCCTGTATCTGCTCTACGTGGTCGTGATCGCCGCCGTCGGCGGTCTCGCCCCGGCACTGGTCGCCGCGTGCGCCGGGTTCGCGGTGGTCAACTGGTTCTTCACTCCGCCGTTGCACCGCTTCAGCATCGCCGAGGCCGAGAACGTGTTCGCTCTGGTCGTCTACCTGGTCACTGCCGGCATTGTCAGCGGTCTGGTCGCCGTCGCCACCCGGCGGAGCCTGGAAGCGGCCCGCGCCCGGGCCGAGGCCCAGACGCTTTCGGCATTGGCCGGCGACGTGGTCTCGCCCGATCCCCTGCCGACCCTTCTGTCGCTGCTGCGTCGTACGTTCGGCCTCGCCGGCGTCGCACTCCTCCGCCAGGTGGGTGACTCCTGGGTGGTCGAAGCAGCCGACGGCGAACCCCTCGCCGACCCGTCCGAAGGCACCGATTGCCGACGGGTGGGAACCTCGCTGATACTGGTACTCCTGGGAGACGATCTCGCTGCTGAGGACCGACGCGTCCTCAATGCGTTCGCAGCCCACCTGTCGACCGCGCTGGAGCGACGCGACCTCCAGACCCGTGCCGCGGACGCCACCGCGCTCGCCGAAGCGAACGCCCTGCGGAGTGCACTCCTACAAGCGGTCTCCCACGATCTGCGGACCCCGCTGGCTGGCATCAAGGCCTCAGTGACCAGCCTCCGCCAACCGGACCTCATCTGGTCCGCGGCCGAGACCTCCGAGTTTCTCGAGACGATCGAAGACGAGACCGATCGCATGACCGAACTGGTGGAGAACCTGCTGGACATGTCCCGGATCCATTCGGGTGCGGTCGCCCCGCTGCTCCGCTCGGTCAGTCTGGATGAGGTCATTCCCGCGGCGATCGCCGGGCTGGGGCCACGGGCGCATGGGGTGTGCATCGACATCGAAGGAGGCGTGCCCTCCCTGCACACCGACCCCGGCCTGCTCGAACGGGTCATCGCCAACCTCGTCGACAATGCGCTGTCGCACGGCCAGGGCGAGAAGCCCGTGCGGGTCGAGGCGGGAGTGACCGCAGGACGGTTGCTGCTCAGGGTCGTCGATCACGGTCGGGGACTTCCAGTCGCCGACCGTGCCCGGATCTTCGCTCCCTTCCAACGACTGGATGATGCCCGACCCCGACGCGGCGCCGGAGTCGGGCTCGGACTCGCGGTCGCACAAGGGTTCACCACGGCACTCGGCGGGACCTTGGAAATCGAGGACACCCCCGGCGGGGGAACGACGATGGTGATCGAACTCGGAGTCGACCGGTGATCCGCACCCGGGTACTCGTCGTCGACGACGACCTGCCCATACTGCGCGCCATGCGGGCGAACCTGCGGGCCCGCGGATTCCAAGCAGATCTCGCCGAATCCGGTGAACAGGCACTCATCCTGGCCGCCCGGCATCACCCCGATGTGGTGATCCTCGATCTCGGGCTACCCGAGATGAGCGGCATCGCAGTCATCCACGGTTTGCGGGGCTGGACGAATGTTCCGATCATCGTGCTCTCGGCCAGAGGCGCAGAACGCGACAAGGTCGACGCCCTCGACGCTGGCGCAGACGACTACATCACCAAACCCTTCGGAATGGACGAACTATTCGCACGACTGCGGGCCGCGCTCCGCCGGCGTGCCCCCGCCGAGGCCACCGCGGTGGTCGTGTCGACTCCCGATTTCGTCGTGGACCTGGCCGCGAAGACGGTCTCGAGCAACGGTGCGGAGATTCGCCTGACCCCGATCGAGTGGGGCATCGTCGAGATCCTCGTCCGTAACACCGGCAAGCTGGTGTCCCAGTCACAGATCCTCACCACGGTGTGGGGGCCTCAATTCGCCGAAGCGACGAACTACCTGCGAGTTCATCTGGCTCACATCCGCCGAAAGCTCGAACCCGAACCCTCCCGGCCCGTCTACTTCATCACCGAACCCGGTATGGGCTACCGCTTCACGATCCCCCCGTCGGAGCACACGTGACGCGGCGTGCGTCTGTGGCACCGCCCCGACCGTGCAGGCCCGTACTCTGCCGAGACAGCGACGGGTGGTTCAGCCGGTAGCCTTCCCCGGAATGTCACGGATCAGACCGATGCGGATCGTCGGCTACCTCGGGCGGGTGCTCCTGGCAACCGGCGTGCTGATCCTGGCATTCGTGGCGTACCAACTCTGGGGCACCGGGCTGCACGAAGCCCAGGCCCAGAACGACCTGACCGAGCAGTTCGACCAGATGCTCGCCGCCGAATCGTCGACGACCACCACGGCGCCTTCGGGTCCTGCGGCGACCGTGCCTGCAAAGGTCGCCCCCTCCGAGGACATCGCCGTGGCGATCGGCGACCCGATCGGCCGCATGACCATCCCGAAACTGGACGTCGACAAGATCGTCGTCCAAGGGGTGCCACTCGCCGAACTCGACCGGGCCCCCGGGCACTATCCGCAGACGCCGTTCCCCGGCCAGGCCGGCAACGCCGCGATCGCCGGGCATCGCACCACCTACGGGGCGCCGTTCTTCAACATC
>JBDZUV010000052.1:15026-19416 GCA_040255345.1 Actinomycetota bacterium
CTGAAGCCCGGCGACGAGATCCACATCAAGACGTTGCAGGGTGAGTTCACCTACAAGATGATCTGGTCCAAGATCGTGCAGCCCGACGAGATGTGGGTGCTCGACACCGACCCTGATCACCCCAACACGCTCACGCTCACGGCGTGTCATCCTCGACTCGACCTGACCCAGCGCTACATCGTGCGCGCGGTGCTGGTGGGGAACCCCGTGCCCCACCTGCCCGGGCAGGACGCGGCGATGAAGAAGTATGCGGAGACATCCGACGCGCTTGCCGACGGGGTCACCGCCGCCTCCCACCCGGGTGCCTGGCCGCAACTGTTGCTGTGGGCAGCGATCTGCGCGGCGATCTGGCTGGGCGCCTGGTGGGCGTCACGCCGTTGGCGCCGCACCGAACACCGCCGGCCTCCACGCTGGATCCGCACCGTGACCCCCTACGTCATCGGCGTACCCGTGTTCGGTTTCGCCCTGTTCTTCGCGTTCGAGAACCTCTCCAACATCGTTCCCGTCGGTATCTGACCGACGAACGACCCCGACGCCCGAATCCGGGCCGACGTCGATCACCCCCGGAGCTCCACCACTCCGCGCGCCCGTCCGGTATCAGGTCGCACCGACTGCCGCCAGTGTTGGACGGGCACCGTACGAGCATGCGCTCGGTGCATCACGTGCTCGGCGGCCAGCACGCCCAGCAACGCCAGCACGAGAGCGGCGGTGACGTCCGAGGCGTAGTGCACCCCGAGCCAGACGCGGCTCCACGCCACGCCCACAGCCAGGGTCCAGGTCGCGACCACCGCTACCCACCAGATCCACGATCGATGCGTGTACAGCTCGACGACGAGCGGGACCAGACACCAGCTCGCGGCCGCGCCGAGCGGGTGCCCGGACGGGAACGAGTACCCGACTCCGGTGACCAACCGGTCGACGAGCGGGGGCCGAGGACGCGCGACGAGTCCCTTGATGCTCCACTCGATCAACGGCCGTGCCGCCGCGATCAGGATGATCGACGCCGCCACGCGCCGAGAGCGGAACCCGGCGATCAACGCCGCGACCAGCGAGACGGTGATCACCACCTCGGTCGATCCGAGAAACGAGACACGCCGGGCGAGGCCGACGTTCAGCGATGTACGGGTCGCGATCGCGGCTCGCGTGGTCGGCGCATCCCAGAAGAGCAGATCCAACCTCGCTCCGATCGCGAGGAGCACCAAGACGATGCCGCCGACCGGCACGATCCAGCGATGACTCTGATGCAGGCGGACGATCGTGACGGGAGGCTCGAAGCGAGGGTGAACACGAGCCCTCACGATGGTTCGAGTTCCACGACCCGGAGGCGAAGGTGATCGAGTGACCAGTCCTGGAGACATCCGGTGAACTGACGCCGATCGGTACGGTCCATCGAGGGCGACAACACCGCGCGAAAGCGACCGTGCGCGTCGAGGGCTTCGAGTGGTTCCAGGAGGTCGGAATGCACCTGGAAGCGACAGGCCAGGATCTTGCCGGTCACCATCTCCTCCAGCGATTGCCCGCCCTCCTCGCGACGAATCGAGGCCTGCACCACGAGCTCGATCTTCGAGTCGGGAGCGACCCGATCGTGGCGAGACTGCGTGGAGTCGGCCAAGTTCTGGACGCCGACCACCAATACCACCACCGCCAGCAGTGCCAACACCACGCCACGGACGCTTTTCACAACCGCTCTCCGGCCCGGCGCAGAAGATGACGGATCTGCACGTCGTCCGCACCCGGGACCTCCTGGGCCAACACCGTGGTGTCGTCCACCAGCAGTCCACCTCGCGGGTAGGAGATCTCGGTCAGATCGTCGATGAGTCGACGTTCGCGATCGGGGGTGATCGTTGCTCCGGCGATCCGGTCGACCACCCATGCGACACCCGAGAGCACAACCCCTCCTCCGACGAGAAACATGATGAACACGTGTTGCCGGGTGACCGATTCTTCCAACCAGGCGAACCGGTTGGCGCGTTCGGGGCGTGTCGCTCGTACCACTTCGGCGACCTGGAGGTCGCGTGCGGGACGGTTCTCGCCGAGCCGAGTCAACTTCTGCAGGATCAGCCCACCCACGAGAGCGACTTCGGCGATCAGGAACAGGATCCCGAAGAACAGGGCGCGGTTCCATTCCCAGCGGTTCAGGGAGACGACCATGTAGATCGCCGCACCGACCGCAGTGAAGGTGGCGGCGAGCCAGGCGACGACTCTCATCGGTCCTCCTCGGGCACGAGCACGACCTGGCCGGTCATGCCGTCGACGGAGACCATCACGCCCTCGGCGAGTTCGTCGGTGGCATTCGGGAACCCGACAACGGTTGCGACCCCGGCCTCGCGTGCCAGGATCGCCAGGTGCGACAGCACCGAACCGGTTTCTGCGACGATCGCCTCGAGGTGGCCGAGGATCGGTCCCAGACCGGGTTGCAGGGTGGTGGTGACCAGGACCGAACCGGGCGGCGGATCGACGGCGTCATGGGTGACCCGTCCGCGTCCGGTGCCCCCACCGGCGCCGGTGCCCCCACAGGTCGCACCTGATCGCTCGATACGTATGGGTCGACCCCGGTCGCTGAGCTGGAAGCGAGCCGGCAGCGACGGCCCAGCACGATGCAGGCCCGGGTGCAACAACCCGGGCACGACGACCGCGCGGTGGGTCACCACGGCCTCCAGATGGGCGAGGGTCATGTGGCGGAGCACACCGGGGTGCTCGATCGCACCTTGTCGAGTGAGGCGTTCACCGATCAGCCATGCCGCGCGTCCGGACAGTTCCTGGACCCAGCGCACCCGCAGCCTGAGCGCTTCACGCAGGATGCCGTTGTCGTTGGCGTTCTCACAGTCGGTGCCGAGCGGAATCGAGAGCGCCTCGGAAGGCAGCGAGTCACTCGGGCCCACATGGGGCGGCGTCAGTGCCAGCACCGCGGGGCTGGTCGCGATGATGTCGCCGTCGCTCATCCCCTCTCGACGGGCCTCATCGAGGATCCGCAACGCGACCGAGGCGCCGGTCATGCGGTTGTGGCCGGTGTCGGTGAGCATGCCGATGAGGATTTCGTGGGCGTGGAGTGCTCGCAGCACGCCGCGGCTGCGGTGCAACAGCGCGATGAGCTGGCGGTTCGACAGGTGGTCGAGTTGCGGCAGCGCTTCGAGGTCGGCGTCGACCTGTGCCAGCAGATGCTCGCCGAGGTCGGGAACGGCGGCGCGCAGACGTCCGACCCGCCACGACGCCCTGAGTTGCCTGATGGCGGGCACCGGGTTCAGCCGCGACCACCACGAACGCGCCGGCCTGATCTCCCCGGCCAACTCCAGGTCGATCGCGACCTGCCCGGCCACGGTGACGACCGAGTCGCCCGCGTCGACCCGGGCCTGGGTGGCGGTGCCCGCGACGAGCACGGCCTCCCGTACCGCTTGGGCGAGCGGCGGTACCCAGAGGTCCTGTTCCAGCGCGGCGAGCGGTTCGGGGAACGTCTCGGCGACGGGTCCGGGGCCATAGACGGCCCCGGCAGGCACCCCGAGGATCTCGGTCGTCACGAACCGGGACTGCAGCAGCCACAGGGCATCGTCGTCGGTGATCGCCCACTCGATGTCCTGGGGGCCACCGAATTCCGCGGCAGCCGCAGCCGACAAAGCCGAGAGGCGCTTCAGGTGGGCACGCGGCAGCTTCGGGCCATCGGCAGCGGTGAACGAGCGCACCTTGCCGGTCAGGTCCAACAGATAGCGCGAACCCTGGACCTCGCCGGACACCAGGCGGTCCGGGCCGCCGGCGACGGCGCTCACGACGCGCCGATCGCTCCGGCCCGAGACCGGGTCGACGCCGAAGAGCACCCCGCCGAACCGGGGCCGGATGAACGGCTGGATCAGCACGGCGATCGGCGAGTCGGGAACCCCGGCCCTGATCCGTGAGTCGAGCACGTCGGTGACGGCGAGGCAGAAATCGTCGAAGCCGTGCACGTCGATGACCGATTCGAACTGCCCGGCCATGGACGAGTCGCGGGCGTCCTCGACGGTCGACGAACTGCGGACCACCAAGGATCGATCGGCACCACCCGCCAGCTCGAAGGCGCGACCGATCGCGTCGAACGTGCAGGAGGCGCTTCCTGCATCGGTCGCCGCGGTGAACGCGGTCGTCAACACGACCCCGTCCAATGTGGCCATGCCGGCTCGGGCCGCCCGCGCCAGCGACGCGGCCTTGGCTCCGGTCAGGTCGGGATCGAGCGCCTCTTCGGAGGCGAGCGTCGTGACGAGGCGATCGAGGCTGACCGCGAGCGCACTCATGATCGGGCTCGAACGGCGCTGGCGTCTGTCCGTTGGCATCGACGAAGCAGCCCGGGACGCCGCCGTCGATCACGAGAACCATCGCTGCTATCTATTTGCAACATAACTTGTGCTTAGTGCGACGCTCCTTG
>JBDZUV010000053.1:0-10439 GCA_040255345.1 Actinomycetota bacterium
CACCCCGACGTGATGGCGGGCGGCCGCCCGCAGTTCGTCGACCCCGGCGTTCATTACCAGTCGCCCATCGCGCACGATCGCCACCCGGTCGGCCAACGCCTGCACCTCACTCAGCACATGTGACGAGAGGAACACCGTGTGGCCCCCATCGCGGTAGGCCCGCACCACGTCGATGAACTCGCGTTGCATGAGCGGATCGAGTCCCTGCGTGGGCTCGTCGAGTAGCACCAACGGCGGACGATGCATGAATGCCTGGACGAGGCCGACCTTCTGCCGGTTGCCGTGAGACAGCGAGCCGAACGGCCTGTCGGTTCTGAGACCGAAACGCTCGATCAACGAGCGCATCTCATCTGGATCGACATCGCCGCGCAGGCGCGCCAGGTAGTCCAGGTACGCGCCCGCGGTCAGGTTCTTGTCGGCGGCGAAATCACCGGGCAGATACCCGATGTCACGGTGCAGCGCCAGTCGGTCTGACACGATGTCGTGCCCGAGGACCTGCGCCGATCCGGACGTGGGTTGCAGCAGGCCGACGAGCAGGCGGATCAGCGTGGTCTTGCCGGCACCGTTCGGTCCGAGGAACCCGAACACCAGACCGGCAGGCACCTCGAGATCGACCTCGTCGAGAGCCACCAGGTCTCCGTAGTGCTTCGCCAGCCCCATCGTGCTGATCGCGACGTCGGTCACCGCATCGACTCCAGGAGGCTGACGGATTCACGGGGCGATTGCAGGTCGAGTGTAGCTGCACGCGATCGGCCATCGCCGGGACCATGCAGTGGAGCAATCCGCACGAGCCGACCCGCCACCCGCTCAGCCGTCAGTCTCCAGGGTCGGCGTGTTCGGCGATCTCGCGTTCGGTGCGCTCTTCGAGTTCCCGCTTCGCTTCGCGCGAACGCTCTTCGACCTCCCTGCGGGCACGCTTGGCTTGTTCCTCGACCCGCTTGAGCGCCTCCCGGGTCCGTTCCTCGATCTCCTTGCGCGCCTTGCGGGCACGCTCCTCCGCCTGGCGGCGCGCCTCACGCAACGCGTCACGCCTCGCCTGGCGTTCCTCCTTCGACAACGACTCGCCACGGTTCAGCTTCTCGACCGCTCGCTCCACGCGCTCAGAACGCTCCACCCTGGCACGGTCCCGCACCGCGGCGTCGTGGTCGTCGGTGTCCACGGGCTCCACGCTCCACAGCGTCACCCGGCCGATGTCGCGCAGGTTCTTCTTGCGGAGTGACCGCCAGTGCAATCCGGGGTCGTCCGCGATCAGCTCGTGCAGTTCATCGGACACGACGACACTTCCCGGGAAGGCGATGTTGACCACCCGCGACGCCCGGTTCACGACCGGACCGAAACAATCACCTTCACGTTGCAGCACCGGTCCCCAACTCAACCCGACCCGCACGTCAGACAACTCGTCGTCGTCGCGGTAGGTGGCCGCGAGCTGCATGCCGACCTCGACGGCACGACGCGGGTCGTCCACGCTGAACATCACCTCGTCGCCGATCATCTTGATCACCCGGCCACCCAGCCCGGCGACGGTGTCGTACGCGATCCGCTCGAAACGATCGAGCACGTCGGCGAGGTCGGTCGCCGAGATCTGCTGGGCGAGCGAGGTGAACCCGACAAGGTCGGCGAAGCCCACCGCCAAGGTCGTGCTCGTCTCGGGCCCGCCGTGGAGCAGACGGTTCCGAGCGCCGGCCTGCATGTGCCGCTGCCACACGTATTCGAGCAGTTTGGGCACCGCCTCGACCACCATCACCGATGCCAGGGTCGCCGGATCGTCGAGGAGGACCTCCGCGACCCGACGCCGCACCTCCGGGTCGACCTCGGGAACCTCGTCGGGATCGGTGGCGACCTCGGGGGTGTCGATCGCCGGCAGCTCCAGGGTCGCCGCGTCCTCGGTGGGCTTCCAGGTCTCGGTCTCGGTCTCGGTCTCGACCTCGGTCTCGACCTCGCCGCCCTGCGCCTCGGCCCGTTCGGCGGCGACCTGCGACGCGATCGTCTCGGTGAGCGCTGCGGACCGTTCCATCAACAGCTCCACCTGGGCGGCGGCGAACCGGGCCATCGCCTGGCCCGCGACCCGGGTGATCTGCACGAGCAGTTCCGGCTCGGTCGCCCCGGTGTCGATCAGATCAGCCAGGATGCCCAGGATCTCGACGTCGGCATCGGTGAAGAAGACCTCGTCGACCGGGGGATCGGGAAAGCCGAGTGACCGCCACAATTCGGTCGTGCGCACCGGGTCGAGCGGGGTGATCGCGAGCATCTGCTCGGTGGTCATCCGCGGCTCGTGCTCGAACACCAACCGTTCGATCGCCAAGAGCACCAGCGTGCCCTCTTCGGCCGCGGCGTCGATCTCGGCGTCACTGACGCCGTACCGTTCGAGCAGGCCACGCACCGTCCTGGCATCGGCCCGGTCGCTCACGACCCACCCCGTGACGGCCCGATCTGCAGTCCCGAGATGCGCGAACCGCCCGTCGTGGCCTTCTCGTCGAGGTCGTGCGCACCGAGCAGCGCGTCGCCGCTGGCGCCGACTCCGACCCAGGACGGGTCCAGGCCCGGTGCGGTGACGCTGAGTTCCGCCGGAACGACCGCCCCCTCGGACGACGGGCTGCACTCCCAGAGCAACGCCGGCCGGTCTGCATGCCAGCGGACCGCGTAGCCGACGGTCCCCGACGGCGTCGAGATGCCGGTCGCCTCCAACGAGGTCCCCAGCCACGCATCGGGAACCCGCGCGATGCACCGCAGGTTTCCGTCGGACGCGCTCGCGAACAAGTCGTATGCGAGGCAGGCGACGGCGGCGGTCACGCCGACATCATGACGGTTCGCCCCGGTGCTCGCGTCCTCGGCCCAGACCCCGGTCGAGGTCACCTCGTCGAGGTAACGGTCGAGCACCGCCCACGCGCCCGCCCCGTCCCCGCCTTCCAGCGCATACTGCGCCGCGAACAATTCCCCACACCGACCGGACCGTCCCGTGTCGCCGGCGAGTCCCCGCGGGCCGACAGCGCCGTCACCCGACCGGGCAGCGTCGACGGCTGCGGCGGCGGCCGAGCGTTCCCCGGCAGAGGTGAACACCGTCGATGCGGCGAGCAGGACCCGGCGTCGGCGCCACGCCGGCACCTGGACCCGGCCCGCCTCGATCGATGCGACGGCCCGAGCGCACGTGTCTGCCACCGCACCGGCGAACCCTTCGTCGCGGGTACGGGCCAGATGCCCCCCAAACGCTTCGACCAGCCAGGACGCATCGCCCACCGGATCGTCGCCGTGGATGGCCGCGGCCCGTGCGAGCAACACGCCGGAACGCTCGTGCAGGCCGATCCGGTCCAGCGCGCCGGCCACCGCGGCCACGTGCTGCCACCGCGGCGTGGTGGCGGTGTCCCACACCGACCGGCCGATCGGAGCCAGCAGACTGTTGGTCGTGGCCGACAACCACGGCGCCGCGGCATCACACACCGCCTGCAGGCGGGGGTCGGCCACCCTGACCCGCGCGAGGTCGCGCACCTGGGTCCGCCAGCCTCGGGCGACGTTGTCGGCAGGCGGGACCGCGGCCGGATACTCGTGTGCGGCCGCGTCGAACGTGCCGTCGGGTTCGGGGACAGGAAGCACGACTCGGAAGGTGTTGCGGTGCGCGAGTGGCACGACCACGACCGCCTCGGCCGCCCCGTCGGGGCACGAGACCGCGGCGAACGACGACGCCGTCGCCTCGCCACGCCGCGCCCGGTCGGCGAGATCCTCGTCCGCGCCACGCCCCGCGAGTGCGCCCGCGGGTTCGCGGGGCAGGATCAACACGGGCGCGCCGTCGGCCCGGACCACTCCCCCGTCGATGGTGACCCGGCCGATCGGTGCGTCGCCGACCACACCGGCGGGCCGCACCGCGAACGCGGCGCCACATGGCACCCCGGTGGTGTTCTCGATCTCTGCCACGACCACGTCACGCAACCCCGTGGCGCTGGGCACCGTCACGGCGAAGGTGCGCAGGCACACGTCGCCGCCCTTGATCCGCATGCGGGTCTCGACGACCGGCGTGTTGTGATGCAACGACTGGCGGACCGTGTGCTCGTGGGCGGGGAGATACCACCGGTCGTCGCCGGCGATCCACCACTCGATCGACGGTGACCCCGGGGCGACCTGCACGATGCCGTCGTGGTCGACGATCGGCTCGCCCGGCCCGTCGAGGGTGCCCAGTCTCGTCCAACCCCGCGGGGTCACCCCGTCCAGTGCTGTCGACGTCATTCGGTCACCGGTATCGGCTCTGGTGCCGCACGTTCGTGGCCGACCCGGCGATTGAGCAAGCCACGGTACGCATCGGTGGCCGGACGCCCCTCGTGGCAGGCGGCGTAGACCTCTTCGCAGATCGGCATCTCCAGTCCCATCTCCGCCGCCATCTCGTGCACGACCTTCGAGGTCTTCACGCCCTCGGCGACCATGCGCATCTCGTCGATGATGGCAGCGATGGCGCGTCCGCGCCCCAATTGCTCCCCCACCGATCGGTTGCGGCTCTGCGGGCTGATGCAGGTCGCCATGAGATCACCCATACCGGCAAGGCCCGAGAACGTCGCCTCCTCACCGCCGAGCGCGACGCCGAACCGGATGATCTCGGCGAGCCCGCGGGTGATGACCATCGCCCGGGTGTTGTCGCCGGTCCCCAGCCCGTCGGCCATCCCCGAGGCGATCGCGATCACGTTCTTGAGCACCCCACCGATCTCACAGCCGATCACGTCGTGGTGGGTGTAGACCCGGAACAGGTCCCCCGAGAACAACGGCTGCAGCGCCGAGGCGACCTGTTGGTCCTCGATCGCGAGCACGCTCGCCGCGGCGTCACCCGCGAGGATCTCCCTGGCGAGGTTCGGACCGGTCAGCACGGCGACGGGGTGACCGGCCAGCTCCTGAGCCGCGACCTGAGACATGCGCAGGCGGGTGTCGACTTCGAGTCCCTTGGTCAGGCTGACCACCGGCACCCAGGGTCGCACCCAGGCGGCGACCTCACGCACGGCGGTCCTGAACCCCTGTGAGGGCACCCCCATCACGATCACGTCCGCGTCTCTCACGGCCATCTCGAGGTCCGCGGTGCAGCGCAGCGACGCCGGCAACGTGTAGTCGGGCAGATACCGGCCGTTGCAGCGCTCGGTGTCGATCTGTTCGGCGACCATCGGGTCACGGGCCCACAGGGTCGTCGGCGAGTTCTTCGCCATCAGTGCCGCCACCGTCGTTCCCCACGATCCTGCGCCGACCACCGTCACCCTGATCTCCATGGACATCACACTAGGAGGCTGCCGGGTGATGCCGCTCGCCCGGTCCGGCCGATCGTCGACGTGGCGCGGGCCGCCGGGTGAGCGGTGGCCACGGTGGCGTGCGGAACGGATTCGAGGGAGATTCCCGAGGCCTTCCACCGGCGAGTGGGGCCATGACCCCGCGGAGACGGACCCGCCGTAAGCTCGACGGACGATGGCGCTCGAGCGCGTGACCCAGGTGGTGATCCCCGTCAAGGCCTTCGAACGCGCCAAGGCCCGCCTCGCGCCGGCGTTGTCGATCCGCGAGCGTGCAGCACTCGCCCGACAGATGGCCACCGGGGTCGTGCATGCCGCGGGACCGGCCCGGACCTGGGTGGTGTGCGACGACCCGCGGGTCGCCGAGTGGGCACGCGCACAGGGGTGCGCAGTGTGCTGGCAGCCCGGTAGAGGGCTGAACGGCGCCGTCGCCGCCGCGACCGCCGAGCGCTTCACGGCAGGGGCGACCAGAGTGGTGGTGATCCACAGCGACCTGCCGTTGGTCACGTCGCTGGCCGCGGTCGAACCGGCGTCGGACGCGCTGGTCCTGGCGCCGGACCGCCACGACTCGGGGACCAACGTGGTGTCGACCCCGACGCCTGAGTTCTGCTTCGCCTACGGCCCCGGTTCGTTCCGGCGCCATCTGGTCGAGGCGGCGCGCCTCGGGTTGCCCACCGAGGTCGTCCGCGGTCGGGCGTTGGGCTGGGACGTCGACGAACCGGCCGACCTGTCGGTGTTCGACGACGCCCCCAGCGCGCCGGTGCGCGGCTGAGGGACGTCAGCCGCGGAAAACGACAGAGACCGGAGCAGGCTCGCCCGCTCCGGTCGCGTCGATCCACCGGGCCGGCACCACCCGTGGCGAGGCCGGCTCCCGTTCGGGATTGCTACTTCTTGCCGTTGAGCTGCTCGCGCATCGTGGACGACGCCTTGAACTTCAGCGCCTTGCGGGCCGGGATCTTCACCGGCTCACCCGTCTGGGGATTCCGTCCGGTCGATGCCTTCTTCTTGATGCCCTCGAAGGACCCGAAGCCCGGCCACGACACCTTGTCGCCCTTCTTGGCTGCAGCGACGGTGACGTCGAAGAACGCCCCGAGGACTTCTTCGACTTCCTTCTTGCTGACACCGGCCTCGCCGGCGACACGTTCGAGCAGGTCTGCTTTGGTGATGTTCGGCACCAGAACCTCCAGAGGATTTGATCGCAGTTGGGAGTTCCTCACCACATCACCGGAAGTGGCCTCACTGGTGTGAGCTCACGTTGGTGAACGTGGGTCGGGGGTTTCCTGGTCGCTCGGAGCCCACTTCGGCAGGAACTGCGGTGCCTTCGGGGATTCCGACCTACAGGGAACACCACTTTGCTAGCAGGCCCTCACGCGGAAAACGCGGATGGGGCACCCCTCGCGGACGGCAGCGCCGGCCACCGCCCGGGGCCCAGGCCGTCACTGGGCGATCAGCAACGCCTTGAGATCGGCCTCGGATTCGGGGGTCACGAGCGCCAGGACCTCGTCGGCGATCTCGAGCACCGTGTCGCCGTTGGGCACGATCACGTGGCCGTCTCGCACCACGGCGACGATCGTCGCGTCGCGGGGCATCGCCATCTGCGACAACGGGACCGATGCGTGCGGGAAGTCGTGCGCGAGTCGGACCTCGACCAACTTGGCCTCCGATCCGCGTAGGGGCAGCAGCTGCACGAGTGACCCGACCGACACCGCTTCTTCGACCAGTGCGGTCAACAGTTGTGGTGACGACACCGACACGTCCACACCCCAGGCCTCGTTGAACAGCCACTGGTTCTTGGGATGGTTCACCCGAGCGACGACCCGCGGGATCGCGAACTCCTGTTTCGCGAGCAACGACACGACGAGATTGACCTGGTCCTCTCCGGTCGCGGCGACCATCACATCGGCGTCGTCGAGGCCGGCTGCGTGCAACTCGGTGAGCTCGCATGCGTCGGCTTCGCGTACCGTCGCCTTCGAGCTGACCGCCACTTCGGCCGCCCGCACCGGATCCCGTTCGATGAGCACCACATCGTGGCCGCTGCGGACCAGATCGCCCGCGATGTAGGTGCCGACCTTGCCGCCTCCGGCGATCGCGACCTTCACGAGACGTCCTCCCCGGCCAGTCGGGCATGCAGGGCGTCGGTCGCCCCGGTGTGCACCAGCACGAACAGCACGTCACCTTCCTGGAAGATCAGATCATCAGATGCCAACACCGTGGTGGCATCGCGGGTGATGGCGACCACCGAGTACGCGTCGGGCCGGTCGAAGGTGCGGACCTTGTGGCCTGCCCAGCTCTCCGGGACGGGTGCCTGCACCAGGTTCACGCCCCCGAGCGGGTCGGACCACAACGGTGCCGCATCGCCGGGGAGCAGTTTGCGCATCACCTGGTCGGTCGTCCAGGCGACGGTCGCGACCGTCGGGATGCCGAGACGCTGATACAGCGTCGCTCGGCGTGGGTCGTAGATGCGCGCGACGACGTTGGGGATCTCGTAGGTCTCCCGGGCGATCCGGGCGGCCACGATGTTGGTGTTGTCGCCACTGGTGACCGCGACGAACCCGTCGGCCTCGCTGACACCGGCGGCATCGAGCACGTCACGGTCGAAGCCCGACCCGGTCACGAGCCGCCCCGAGAACCCCTCACCCAGCCGTTTCCGGAGGGCATCGCCGTTGCGGTCGATGATCGCAACCGAATGGCCTTCGTCGTCGAGGAGCCGCGCGAGTTCGGATCCGACCCGGCCGCACCCCACGATCACGATGTGCACAACCGACCATGCAACACGCTCAGCGGCCCCCAAGCCAAGACCATCTCGGCCGCGACCGACAGATGCCGACACCACGCGGCGCGATAACGTGACCCCGGCCGGGGATCCGGACCACGCAACCGCTCGAATCGCCGTGACCCGCGAACCCCACCGGTCGCCACGACGGACCCCATGACAGACAGACCGAAAGGCGACGCCGCCAGGCGAGGCCGACCGATGAATTCAATGGCCGACGACGCCATCGTGGTGTCGCCCTCACTCGACCACGAGCTGCTTCCCGACCTACCCGAGTCGCTCGGTTACCGGGCCAAGAGGCGCCTGCTCGGCGAACCTCTGGAAGGCGACGCCACCGACGAACCCGAACTCGGCGTCCCCACCGCGCTCGCGGTGTTCTCCTCGGACTGCATCTCGTCATCGGCGTACGCCACCGAGGAGATCCTGCACATCCTCATCCCCGTGGTGGGCATCTACGCGTTCAGTCTCGTCGTCCCGATCACCGTGGCGATCCTGGTGATGCTGATGTTCCTGATCCTGTCGTACCGACAGACGATCAAGGCCTACCCCGCCGCAGGCGGTGCCTACCTGGTCGCCCGGGAGAACTTCGGCTACCGCACCGCGCTGATCGCCGGGTTGTCACTGCTGATCGGCTACATCCTCACCGTGGCGGTGTCGACCTCGGCGGGGGTCGCCGCGCTCACCTCGGTGTTTCCGGCACTGCGACCCTTCTCGGTGGAGTTGACCCTGGCCGTGGTGGTGGTCGTCGCCTACCTGAACCTGCGGGGCGCCAAGGAGTCCGGCAAGATCTTCATGGTTCCCACCTACCTGTTCATCGGCGCGATGGGGCTGATGATCGTGATCGGCCTGGTGCGTCTGGTCGCCGGCGGCGGGCTGGATCACGTGAACCTCGATGCGGGCATGGTCGGCAATCTCATGTCGATGCCCCATGGCACCGACGGCATCGCCGATGCGGTGATGAAGGGCGCCGGCCTGTGGGTGATCATGGGCGCGTTCGCGACCGGTTCTTCCGCGTTGACCGGCGTCGAGGCGATCTCCAACGGCGTGAACACCTTTCACAAGCCTCAGTGGAAGAACGCCCAGAAGACGCTGGTGATCATGGGTGTGATCCTGGGCACGTTGTTCCTGGGGCTGAGCTTCCTGGCCAGCCAGGTGCGTGCGACGCCGTACGAGTCGGGGTCGCCGACGGTGATCTCCCAGGTCGGTCACGCCGTGTTCGGCAACGACGTGCTCGGCCACGGGTTGTATTTCTTCTTCCAGTTCACGACCTTGCTGGTGCTGTTCCTGGGGGCGAACACCTCGTTCGCGGGGTTCCCCCGTCTCGCCGGGTTCGCGGCCACCGATTCCTACATGCCCCGCCAGTTGATGAAACGGGGCCACCGGTTGGTGTTCTCCAACGGGATCATCTTGTTGGCGGGCTGCGCGATGGTGCTGATCGTGGCCTCCGGTGCCAGCGTGAACAAGCTGATCCCCTTCTACGGCATCGGGGTGTTCACGAGTTTCACGATGAGCCAGGGCGGCATGGCCCGCCACCATCTCAGGTCTCGGGAGCCCAATTGGCGGCGGGGCCTGCTGATCAACGGCGGCGGGGCCGTGATGACCTTCACCGTCGCGGTCATCTTCCTGTTCAAGTTCTTCTCCGACGGGGTGTGGGTGCTGCTCATCCTGGTGCCGGTCATGATGGTCGCCCTGGTACGGATGAACCGCCAGTACACCGAGGAAGAGGCCGAACTCGAAGAGGAAGCCGCCGAACTCGCGAGCCGTCGGATCCTGCCCAAGTTGGTGGTGCTGGTGATGATCGACGAGGTGAACCGGGCCGCGGCCCGGGCGCTGCAGTACGGGCGCAGCCTGCAACCGAGCGAGATCCGTGCGGTCCACCTGGCGGTCGACTCGCAGCGGGCGAAGCAGCTCGGCGAAGAGTGGACGACGCTCGGGTTGGGTCGGATCCCCCTGCAGATCGTCGAATGCCCTGATCGGCGCGTCGCGAACGGGGCGATGAAGGTGGCCGCAGCCGAGGCGCGCAAGGGCGACCGTGAAGTGACGATCCTTCTTCCCCAGATGGAGTACCGCCGCTTCTGGCACCGGATCCTGCACGACCGCACGGCCTCCGCGATCGCCCAGGCGGTCGACGATCTACCCAGGGTGAACGTGACCTTCGTGCCCTACCACCTGCGTGCGGGCCAGACCGAGAACCGCGAGAGCGTCGCGGACGTGATCGAGAGCCACACGACCAAGGCGTTCCCGGTGGTCACCGTGCCCGAGGTCCGCACCTCGGGCGGCGCCGGGGCCCGGGTCGACGACGGCGCCGACGACGCCGACGTCGACGCCCGTCTCGCCGCACTGGCCGACCGGCCGCGACCGGATAAGGTGACCGATGGTTCGGGCATCGGTGCGGCGCGGTTCCGCGACCGGGTGGA
>JBDZUV010000053.1:10449-19391 GCA_040255345.1 Actinomycetota bacterium
AGGGTGTTCGTCGCGATCGCGGAGGACGGCGCGGTGGAGCTCGACGGCCGCGTCCAGTCGATGCGGGTCCAACCCTGGTCGGGCGTGGCGACGCTCGAGATCACCCTGACCGACGGCACCGGGTCGATCGCCGTGGTGTTCCTGGGTCGGCGGACCATCGCCGGCATCACGCCGGGCACGCGCCTGCACGTGTCGGGTGTCGTCGGCTCCCATCACGGCCACCTCGCGCTGCTCAATCCCCGTTACCGCATCAAGGGCTGATCCCGAGCCCCTACCGGGGCCGTTGCCATCGCGCCGAGCCGCGCCCAGGCGCGTCTTGCGCTGCCGCGACCAACGGGATAGACCGTCCCTCTTCCCACCCGCCTCGTCAGACGGATGGCGTGCAATCGAGGAGTCGGCTCGATGTCCACCAGGACCCCATCCTCTGACTCGGCACACCCGGCCGCGCGCGCCACCGGCCCCGGGCGCCCGCAGGTGCCCGGACTCCCCGAGCCGCTGTCGTACCGGGTCAAGACGCGTCTGCTGGGCCCGCCCCTGCACAGCAACGAACTCGACGAGCAGCGTCTCGGCAAACCGACGGCACTCGCCGTGTTCTCCTCGGACTGCATCTCGTCGTCCGCGTACGCAACCGAGGAGATCCTGCACATCCTCGTCCCGGTGGTCGGCGTCTACGCGTTCGGTCTCGTCGTCCCGATCACCGTGGCGATCCTGGTGATGCTCACATTTCTGATCCTGTCGTACCGACAGACGATCAAGGCCTACCCGGCCGCGGGTGGCGCCTACATGGTCACCCGTGACAACTTCGGCTACCGCAGCGCACTGGTGGCCGGGCTGTCGCTGCTCACCGGCTACATCCTCACCGTCGCGGTGTCGGCCTCGGCGGGGATCGCCGCGCTCACGTCGGTGTTCCCGGCGCTGCATCCCGACCGGGTGGGGTTGGCGCTCGGGGTCGTCGCGCTCATCGCCTACCTGAATCTGCGCGGCACCAGGGAGTCCGGCAAGATCTTCATGGTCCCCACCTACCTGTTCATGGCGGCGATGGCCCTCATGATCGGCGTCGGGTTGCTCCGCGACACGTTCGGCGGCGGACTGGAGCACGTCGCGCTCCACGCAGGCACCGTGGGTGACCTGGCCGCGCACCCCGCAGGCTCCAGCGGCGTCGCCGACTCCCTCGTGAAGGGGGCAGGACTGTGGGCGATCCTCGGTGCGTTCGCTTCGGGCTCGTCGGCGTTGACCGGGGTCGAGGCGATCTCGAACGGGGTCAGCGCGTTCAGAAAGCCCGAGTACCGCAACGCCCGGCGCACCCTGGTGCTCATGGGGGTGACACTCGGCGTGTCGTTCCTGGGGCTGGGTCTGCTGTCGACGCTCGTGCACCCGGTGCCCTATGCCGGCGGCACACCGACCGTGATCTCACAGGTCGGCAAGGCCGTGTTCGGCACGGGTCCCGCCGGCCACACCCTGTACTTCTTCCTCCAGGCGGCGACGTTGCTGGTGCTGATCCTCGGAGCGAACACGTCTTTCGCCGACTTCCCCCGCCTGGCGAGCTTCGCGGCGACCGACGCCTACATGCCCCGCCAGCTCATGCAGCGTGGCCATCGGCTGGTGTTCTCCAACGGGATCCTGCTGCTCGCGGTGTGCGCCGGGGTGCTGATCGTCGCCTCCGGTGCCAGCGTCAACAAGCTGATCCCCTTCTACGGCATCGGGGTGTTCACGAGCTTCACGATGAGCCAGAGTGGCATGGCCCGCCACCACCTCACCCACCGTGAGCGGCACTGGCAACTCGGCCTGGTGATCAACGGCTTCGGGTGTGTGATGACCGCGCTGGTGACCATGATCTTCCTGGTCAAGTTCTTCGCTCAGGGAGCCTGGCTGCTGGTCGTGCTGGTGCCGGTGCTCGTGGTGGTGCTGGTGCGCATGAACCGGCAGTACATCGAAGAAGGAGCCGAACTCGAAGAAGAGGCCGTCGAACTCGCCGCTCGGCGGATCCTGCCGAAGCTCACGGTGCTGGTGATGGTCGGTGACATCAACCGGGCGACGGCGCGCGCCTTGCAGTACGGCCGCAGCCTGCAACCGAGTGAGATCCGTGCCGTGCACGTCGCCGTCGACCTGCAACGCGCCCGGGCACTCAGTGACGAGTGGACCACTCTGGGCCTCGGACGCGTGCCGCTGCAGGTGGTGGCGTGCCCCGATCGGCGTCTCGCGAACACCGTGCTCGAGATCGCGGCCGCGGAGGTCGACAAGGGCGACCGCGAGGTCACCATCCTGCTCCCCCGGAACGAGTATCGGCGCCTCTGGCACCGGATCCTGCACGATCGCACGTCGGCCACGATCGCTCGGGCCGTCGACGCGCTCCCCCGCGTCAACGTCACGTTCGTGCCGTACCACCTCGAGGCCGGACGGCGGGCCGGACGTTCGACCGTCGCCGACGTCATCGACGTGGCCGACTCCGCTGCGCCACGCTCGACGACGCTCGGCGTGCGCCGCGACGACACGCCGACCGAGCCACGCGTCACCGAGGTTCCACGTCGCTCGGGATCGTCGAACACGACCGAGTCGATCGGGTCGGTGGCGTTCCGGGACCGGGTCATCCTCGAAGGCGAGGTGCAGTACCTGAACGTGCAGCCGTGGTCGGGCGTCGCGACGCTCGAGGTGGTTCTGGCCGACGCGACCGGGGTGATCTCGGTGGTCTTCCTCGGGCGCCGGAGCATCGCGGGGATCGAGCCGGGGACCCGCCTCGTCGTCGACGGCATCGTCGGTTCGCACCACGGCCACCTCGCGATCCTCAACCCCCGCTACCGCATCTTGGGCTGATCTGCCGCATCGAGCGAGCTCCCGCCCTCGGGGCCGGGCGGCTCGGGCCCGCCTGGCGCAGGCGATGGCGATCTTCCGGGCGCCACGGGCTCGCAGCGGCGGCGACCCCCACTACTCCACCGACCCCGCCGTCACCGCCATGACCTCAGCCAGCCGAACGCTGCGCCCGGGGTCCACCGTCCGCGCGCATCCAGCGGCTTGACTTGTCGGGCAGATGCGTTGCACGAGCTGGAGTCCAGTCGGTGCGCAGGCCGCACCGGTCGACCGGTATCTGAAACGGGCCGTCATCGACCAGCACCGCATCGGTCGTCGACAACGAGGGGAAGAGAAGTGACCGATCTGTTCGAAGCTGCCGCGCGCCCGCAGCACCGTCTGGTCCCGAAGAGCGACCGGGGAACCCGAGCGACGCAGATGGTGCTCGACACCTCTGCGCTCATCGCCGACCCGGAGTCGGTGTTCGCCTTCCCGGGCGCGGCGGCGATCATTCCGCTGGTCGTGATCGAGGAACTCGACCAGCTCAAGACCCGGCCGGACGATGTGGGGCGGGCCGCACGCGAGGTGATCCGTACCGTCGAGACGCTGCGCTGTGGCAACGGCGGCGACATCGGCACCCCGGTGCCCCTTCCCGACGGTGGCACGTTGCACATCGAGACCCGTGGCCTCGACCTCGACGCCATCGCCCACTACGGACTCGAACCGTCCCGACCCGACAACCGGATCCTCGCCGCCGCACTCGGCCACCGCCACGACGACCAGCACGTGGTCGTCGTCTCCAACGACGCGGCCCTGCGGATCAAGGCCGCCCAGGTCGGCCTCGAGGCCCGCGAACACCACCGTGAGCGCGGATCGATCCAGGCGGCCCGTGACGGCGTCGTCTCGCTCGAGGTGCCACCCGAGGTGATCGACCGGCTCTACGCGGACCGTGTCGGCATCGCCATCGACGACGCGGGCGCCGACCCCGCACCCCCGAAACGGCCCAACACGTTCGCGGTGCTCCGCAGCGGCAGCCAGTCGGCGCTCTGCCGCAGCGACGGCACCCATCTGCATCCGCTGCTGCGCAGGCCGACCGCATGGGGCCTGCATCCCCGCTCGAAGGAACAACAGTTCGCGCTCGAGTTGCTGTGCGACTCCGACGTGTCGGTCGTCGCCCTGGACGGCACCGCGGGTACGGGCAAGACGATCCTGGCGCTCGCCGCCGGGCTCGAACAGGTCGTCGAGCAGTCGCACTACGACCGGTTGTGCGTGTACCGCCCCGTCGTGCCCGTTGGTAAGGCCGAGGTCGGCTTCCTGCCCGGGTCGCTCGAAGACAAACTCTCACCCTGGATGGGAGCGATCACCGACGCCCTGGTCGCACTCACCGAACGCCGCAGCCACGCCGACGCCCGCATGGTCATGGAGGAACTCATCGGCCGCGACAAGCTGCTCCTCGACTCGGTCACCCACCTGCGGGGCCGGTCGCTGCACGGCAGTTTCATCGTGGTCGACGAAGCCCAGAACCTCGAGGCCACGACGCTGAAGACGATCCTCACCCGGGTCGCGGAAGGCTCCAAGGTCATCTTCACCGGCGACACCTCCCAGATCGACGCGCCGTATCTGTCGGAACGCAACAACGCCGTGTCGGTGCTGATCGACGCCTTCGCCGGCGAGCCGTGTTTCGGCCACGTCACCCTGCGCACGTGCGAACGGTCGCAGGTCGCATCGATCGCCGCACTGCGCCTGTGACCCGCCGGCACCGGCCCACGCGGGTGAGGGTCCACCAGAAACGCCCGGTCGTTTTCTAGGATTTGACACAACGACACGAACGTGACAGGGGGTTTGATGCCGCACCATCCGGTGTACGGGTTGGACATCGAAACGGGGTATCCGGCCGGTCGAACCGATGCGTCCCGTTTCGATGCGGCCCCACCGGAATCCCCGACCGGCGACGTGCCCGCCGTGGATCCACGACACACGATCATCGTCCGGGCCGTGGTGTCGACCGCGGCGGGTGAGCAGACCTTCGAGGGTGACGAGACCGACCTGCTCCAGCGTCTCGACGCCCTGCTGGGCCGACTGGAGCCCGGCATCATCGCCACCTGGAACGGCGCGTCGTTCGACCTGCCGTACCTGGCCGACCGTGCCGGCGCGCGGGCCGTCCACCTCGGACTCCGCCTCGCCGCCGACCCGCGCCGCCGGTTCCGCGGCGAAACACTGCCGGGCCACTCCCACGCCTACCGTGCCGCCTGGTACCGACACCGCCATCTCGACGTCGCCCGCCTGTACCGCGCCAGTCGACGGCCGCTCCTCGAAGTCGACGAGTTGCTCCGGGCCGTCGGGGTGCACCTGCGCGGCCGCTCGGCCGCCGGACTCGGCCCCGCGGACGCCCCGGGCGAGGAGCTCACCCACGACGCCGTGCACGCATTCGCCACCAACGACGCCCGACTCATCCGCAGCCTGGTCGAAGCACGCCTGCCCGGTATCACCCGACACGTCGACCGCATCACGTTGACGGGAACGCCGGCTCTGCCAGAGGTGGGGGTGGCGAGCAGGATCACGCTGTCGCCGGCCCATCCGGCCGTCCGGGCCGCGTGGTCGACGAACTCCAACTGAACGTCGGCGCCCGGCGGACGCTCACTGTCACACCGGTTCGTCATGATGGCCTGACAAGCGGGTCGCGACCTCCCACAAGGGCCGCTCGAATCGAGCACTGCCCTGACCTGGGAGGTCCCCCGTGTCTGCCGAGCCCATCCAGCTCCCCGACCCCGACCGAGTCGCCCTCGCCGTCGACGCGCTCTGCGTCGGTGCCGAGCGCCCGATCCTGATCCACGCCGAAGACGACCCCGATTCCAGACCGGATGCGGCACCGTTCGCGCTGTTCTGCACCCCGCTCACCGAACTCACCACGATCGCCGACACCCTGGCGGTACTCGGCGCGGTGACCGTTCCCGACGGTTGGCGGCTCGCCGGACTCTGTGCGCCGACCACGATCCGTGTCGCGGCGTCGACCAACGGAAGCGCCGACCGGCTCGACGCATGGATCATCCACGTCGTGGCCTCCTCGGGCGCCGCGGCTTCGCGATTGTGTGTCCCGGGAGCTCTCGAACTGTCGGGGCCGACCGCCGAGATCGACGCCGCGCATCCACTCCACCGCTGCCTTCGCCGGCTGGTTCGAAGATAGGGTTGGCGCGGTGCCCGAAGATTCTGGGACGACGGGCCCACCCCCGGACCGCAAGGGTCCCGCGTCTCCCCAACGACGCAAATTGCTCGTCACCGGGGCGTTCATCGCGGCGAGCGCCGTCGCCCTGCGGAACCTGCCGCGGCCGGGCCCGGCCGCGCACGAGTCGTCCCGGCCCCCCGCCGACGACCGGATCGTGCGACGCCGCCGACTGAGCGAACCGCCCGCACTCGACGGCGCGGCGCCGCAGCCCGGGCCAGATCACGTCTATGACACCCTCATCCGCGGCGGACGGGTCATCGACCCCGACTCGGGCTTCGACGGCACGTCGAACATCGGCATCGACAAGGGAACGATCACCGGCTTCGGTGACACCGTCACCGCCGGCAGGACCACGATCGACGCCGAGGGCCGGGTCGTCAGCCCCGGTTTCATCGACGTGCTGTCCTATGAGCCCACGTCCCGGGGTTCCTGGTACAAGGTCGCCGACGGCGTGACGACGAACCTGGGCATGCACGGCATGCAGGAAGGCTGGCGGGCCGCGGACTTCTTCAGCGCCCACCAGGGCACGACGCCCGTGAACTTCGGCGGTGCGTTCAGCGACCACTGGGTGCGCTTCCACGAGCTCGGCCTGAACGTCGGCGACACCGCCACGCCCTACCAGGTCGACCGCCTCGCCGACGAGTTCGACGCACAACTCCACCAGGGGTGGCTGGGCCTCGCCTTGGAGCCCGAGTACACCCCCGGCGTCGACTTCGCCGAGATGCTCGGCCTCGCCAAGGTCGCCGCCCGCAACGACGTGCCCTGTTTCGTGCACGGCCGCTACTCGTCGTATGCCGAAGAGACCCGCACGGTGCCCGAGATCCTGCGACTCGGCGATGAGTCGGGCGCCGCGGTGCATGTCGCGCACCTGCCCTCCACCGGCGGCACCTGGCACATCGACGCCGCTCTGTCGGCCATCGACGCCGCGGTCGACGCCGGTGCAGACGTCACCTTCTGTCTGTACCCCTACGACTACTGGGGCACCTACGCGGCCTCGACCCGGTTCTCACCCGGGTGGCAACAGCGCTTCCGCATCTCCTACGGGGACCTGCAGGTCGCCGGCACACCGGACCGGCTGAACGCGTCGACGTTCGCCACCGCCCAGTCCGACAATGCGTTGACGATCGCGTATGCGATCCCCGAGTCGACCGTCGTCAGAGCGATCGAACACCCGCTCAGCCTGATCTCCTCTGATGCGATCGTCGACACGGGCAACAACCACCCACGGGCCTCGGGCACGTTCTGTCGTGTCCTCGGCCACTGGGTCAGAGAGAAGAAGGTGCTCTCGCTTCCCGATGCACTCGCGAAGATGACGATCCTGCCGGCGCGTCGCCTGCAGAAGCGCTCACCGCAGCTCGCTCACAAAGGACGCATCCAACGCGGCGCCGACGCGGACCTCTGCATCTTCGATCCCGACACCGTCAGCGACCGGGCCACCGTGGAGCGTCCCGTCGCGTACTCCACCGGGATCGACTGGGTCCTCATCGCCGGCGAGGCGGTCAAGAAGCCTGCCGCCGAGGGCTCGAACGGCCTGCAACACGACCGACTCGACGGCCAGGCGATCCGTTCCGAGCTGGGCTGAGACCGTGACGCGAACCGAGGTCGTCAGCCGTTGACGAGATTGGCGATCTGCTCCAGGTGGGCGGGGGGACCCGAAACCAGCAACGTGGTGATGCAGGTCTCCTTCCACGCCTCGAGTTCGCCCATGACCTTGTCGCGGGGGCCGACGAGCGCCACATCCTCGACCAGCGACAACGGCACCGACGCGATCGCCTCGTCTTTGTGACCATCCAGGAACAACTCCTGGATCTTGTGCACCTCGGCCTCGTAGCCCATGCGCGCGAACACGTTCGCGTGGAAGTTGACCTCCTTGGCCCCCATTCCGCCGATGTAGAAGCCCAGGTGCATCCGCACCACGTCGGCCGCCGCTTCGACATCGTCATCGATCACGATCGTGACCAGATTCGGGATCTCGAAGTCGTCCCGACTGCGCCGCGCTCCCGGTCGGGCGAAGCCTTCCTCGAGATAACCGCGGTAGGTCGCGTCGGTCGACGGCGACAGGAAGATCGGCAACCAGCCGTCGGCGATCTCGGCGGTCTGGGCGACGTTCTTGGGGCCTTCGGCGCCGAGCAGGATCGGCAGGTCGGACCGTAGCGGGTGGGTGATCGACTTGAGCGGTTTGCCCAACCCACTACTCGCCTCGCCGGTGAGGGGATGCCGGAAGAACTCACCCTGATAGTCGAGGGGTTCGGAGCGGTCCAGGATCCGCCTGATGATCTCGACGTACTCCCGGGTACGGGCGAGCGGGCGACGGTAGGGCTGGCCGTACCAGCCTTCGACCACCTGGGGTCCCGAGGCGCCCAGGCCCAGCATCATGCGACCATCGGAGAGGTGATCGAGGGTCAGCGCCGTCATCGCGGTGGCCGTCGGCGTGCGCGCCGAGAGCTGACAGACCGCCGTGCCGAGGCGCAGAGTGGTCGTCGACGCACCGAGCCAAGCGAGCGGGGTGAAACAGTCTGAACCGTAGGCTTCGGCCGTCCAGACCGAATCGAAGCCGAGATCCTCGGCGGCCCGTACCATTTCGGCATGACCGGTGGGCTTGTCTGCGAACCAGTAGCCGAGTGCGAGTCCCAGTTTCATGGCAGGGCAGGATACCCGCCCGTTCCCCGCTGCCGGGACCCACGCTGATCGGGGGCTGCTAGCCTGCGGTGCGACGGGAGGACCAGACGCAGCCACACCTCACAGGAGATGCGACATGCACCGGAGATTCTCGACGCGCACCGCCGCCACGGCGGCGATGGCCGTTCTACTGGTGCTCGGGGTGGGTGCGTGTGGAAAGGTCGGCGAGAAGGTCGCCGAGAAGTCCATCGAAGGCGCCACCGGCGCGGATGTCGACGCGTCCGACGACGGCGTGACGATCAGGACCAAGGACGGC
>JBDZUV010000203.1:0-1768 GCA_040255345.1 Actinomycetota bacterium
GACGCCCGGGTCGACCCGCGGCCTGCGCGGCGGCCGCGCGCGCATCCACCATGTCGACGACGTGGACGAACCCATTCCCGCGTCCACCTACGACGTCCCGCTGGTCGCGCTGATCTTCGCGGTGGTCGTCGGCCCGTTCAACTGGTTCGCGCACCTGGCGCTGGCGAGCGCGTTCGCGTCGTGGCAGTGCGCCCGCGACACCACCTGGCCCGTGAACGTCCTGACGCTCGTGTTGGGCCTGACCGGTGTCGCCTCGATGGCGGTCGCCTGGAGGATCCACGTGCAGGCGAGACGGGTTCCCTCCTCGGCGCGGGCGCGCGCGGTCGCATTCATCGCGTTCGTCGGTCTGCTCTGGGGCGGCATCTCGCTCGTGGCGACCATCGCCGAGGGGATCCCGAACCTTGCGGGTGTGGCGTCGTGCCCGCGCTGATCGCGCCGATGGCCGCTTTCGCCCTCGCGCCCGTCCTCGCCCACGGCGTGGCAACGGCCGCGTCGGCGGACGTGGTCATCGTGTTCGCCGCCTCGCTCTGGGTGCTGGGAAGCCTCCGGATACTCACCGGGCGGCCGGGGGTGCGGCGGGTCGTGGGGAGCTGGCGTCTGATCGCCGGATTCGGTGCGTTCGTCGTGCTCGGGGCGGTGCTGAGCCCCTGGTTCGACACCGCCGCCGACCAGGCGCTGTGGGTACACATGATCCAGCACCTCGTCATCGGGCTGCTCGCGCCGCTGCTGTTGTGCGTGGCGCGACCCACGCTGGTGCTCTCCTCGGCGCTCGACCCGTCGGCGCGGCGTCGCCTGGAGCGCAGCGTGGCGGTCGTTCGCCGCCGCTGGGGCCTCCGCCGGCACGTCGGCCAGTGGGCCGTCGCCGCCACGGCGCTGCACGTCGCGGGATGGTGGACCTGGCACGTCCCCGTCGTGTTCGACCTCGCGTTGCGCCACGACAGCGTGCACGCGGCCGAGCACGCGACGCTGTTCTCGATCGGCCTGCTGTTGTGGTGGGTGTGCCTGGGTGCGCGCTGGGACGACCGTGGGCCCGCGGCGGTGCTGGTGCTGTTCGGTGCGGCGGTGGGCACCGGGATGATCGGGGCGCTGCTCACGATCGCTCCGGACCCCGTATATGCCACGACCCTCGACGGCGTGCAGCGTTGGGGGCTGACCCGGTTGTCCGACCAGCAACTCGGCGGGGTGATCATGTGGGTCGTCGGCGGCGCGGTGTACCTCACGGCCGCCACGGTGATCGCCATGCGCTGGTTGGCGTCGGGTCCCGCACGAGGACAATCGATCCTTGCGGTCGGCCCGCGCGCACCCGACGGCTTCGAGGGGTCGACCGAGCGTGCCGAACCGATGTCCGTTCCCCGCGCGTGAGAGGCCTGGCGACCACCGGTCGGTAGGTGCATGGGCCCGGTGGCGCCGCGGGCCCCGACCCGGCACGCGAGGTCAAACCCCGGTGCAACCCGTTTCCCGAGAGGGCGGGCGGGCAGCGTGTGAGCGAAGGCAGATCCAGTGCGAGGAGACGACCGATGACCGACAAGAGCAGCCCCCGACGCGTCGAGACCGACGAGATCCGTGAGACCCGACCGGCCGACGACGACGATTCGCTCGGTCGCCGTATCGACCGCGACACGGAACTGGCCGAAGACCTGGCCGCTGACACCGACGACGACGCCGAAGCCTCCCGCCGCTTCGAAGAACTCAAGGAAGGTCCACGCCCGGGTGATCTGCCGACCGAAGAACGCCCATGAGCGTGTCGCCGATCTGCGAGACACCACGG
>JBDZUV010000203.1:1868-3548 GCA_040255345.1 Actinomycetota bacterium
ACCCGATGTTTCGACCGTCGCCACGCCGGGAAGCTCGCGCGTCTCCGACGAAGTGAGGAGCATCATGACTGACACCACCGAAACCGGCGACGTGACAGGCACGGCGGACAAGGACTACAACCTGATCTGGTTCACCGAGGCCTGCCTCGACAACGTGCTGCGGCTCGAGACGTACGTCTCGGACGCCGAACGACAGGGCGACGACGAACTCGTCGACCTGTTCCGGCGGGCCCAGCACGACAGCAGGAAGGGAGCGGATCAGGCCAAGGAGCTTCTGGCGGCGCGGCTCGCGTCGTGAGGGTCCACTCCGGGTGACCCGGCCTTCGCCCCTGGCGTGACCCGGCGTCTGACGGGCACGCGCGGACCGGCGCCGCCTCCTGATCGGGACCGCGCCGGTGCTTCGGCGCGACCCGACGATCGAGATGAGCGGCACGTTCGCGGCCTCGGGCGCGTCCCCGACCGCATCGGGGAGTCGGGCCGCACTTGGTTCGATTCGTCGCTCCCGGTAAGTGATCGCAGAGAGACACAACGGCATCCGCCGCGGACGCGAGGAGTTCACCGCCATGACCAAGACCGCCGACTTCATGTTGAACCGCTTACGCGAATGGGGAATCCATCGGATCTTCGGGTACCCCGGTGACGGCATCAACGCCATGCTCGGGGCGTTCGACCGTGCCGACGGAGACCCGGAGTTCATCCAGACCCGGCATGAGGAGATGGCGGCGTTCATGGCCACCGGACATGCCAAGTTCACCGGTGAGATCGGCTGCTGCATCGCCACGTCGGGTGGCGGCACCATCCATCTGCTCAACGGCCTGTACGACGCCAAGCTCGACCACCAGAGTGTCGTCGCCATCGTCGGCCAGCAGAAGCGCATGTCGCTCGGCGCTGCCTACCAGCAGGAGATCGATCCGAACACCCTCTACAAGGACGTCTCGTCTGACTTCATCCAGACCTGCATGGTCCCCGCGCAGGCACGGCACCTGATCGACCGGGCGTGCAAGGTGGCGCTCACCAACCGCACGGTCGCCACGATCATCCTGCCCGAAGACGTCGGTGAAGCCGAGGCCGTGGAGTCCCCACCCCGCGAACACGGTGCGGTGTTCTCCAGTGTGGGCTGGTCACGGCCCCGGGTGCTGCCCGACCCCGACGAGCTCGCCAGGGCAGCGGCGATCCTGAACGAGGGTTCCAAGGTGGCGATGCTGATCGGCCAGGGCGCCGCAGGAGCCGTGGACGAAGTCGTGCGCGTCGCCGAACTGCTCGGCGCCGGCGTGGCGAAGACCTTGCTCGGGCGTGCGGTGCTGGCCGACGATCTGCCGTACGTGACCGGTCCGATCGGTCTGCTGGGCTCGACGGCCAGCTACGCGATGATGTCTCGCGCCGACACCTTGTTGATGATCGGCACGAGCTTTCCGTATTCGGAATGGCTGCCACCGGAAGGCCAGTGCAAGGGCGTCGAGATCGACATCGACGGTCGCATGATCGGTATCCGCTACCCGATGGACGCCCACGTCGTCGGTGACGCCGCCGAGACGCTGCGTGAACTGATCCCGCTGCTCGAGCGGAAGTCCGATCGCTCCTGGCGCAACGAGATCGAAGCCGAGGTCGTCGAATGGTCCAAGGTTCTCGACGACCGGGCCCACGACCGCGCCGACCCCCTGAACCCGCAACTCGTCGTAC
>JBDZUV010000054.1:0-2651 GCA_040255345.1 Actinomycetota bacterium
CCGTGACGTCCACCACGACCGTGCCCGCCGTCAGCGTTGCTGCCATTCCGGTGTCGGCACGACCCGCCTACACGGGCTGAACCCGTCGAACCACGACCTCGACGGAGCGCCACCCGTGGCTGGCGGTCGCGAGAGTGCGCCCGCCCGGTGACCAGCCGACCCGTCAGATGAACGCTCGGGCGACCAGCCCGACGGTGCCCGCGGCCACGAATGCCGCGGGCACGGTGATCAGCCACGCCAGGGCGATCCGCTGGGCGTGCTGCCACCGGATCCGCCGGTAGCCTTCGGCCGCACCGCACCCCACCAGTGACGCCGTCACGACCTGCGTGGTGCTCACGGGCAGGCCCACCGCTGCCGCCGAGACGACGGCCACCGTCGACGCGACCTTCGCCGTCGCGACCTGACGGGGACGCAACGCCACGATGCCACTGCCGACCGAGGACGACAGGCGGAACAGCCCGACCACGCTTCCGGCCGCGAAGCACGACGCCAACCCACACAGCAACCACGCATCACCACCGATCGAGCCCGGGCTGCGCTGCAGGGCGAGCGCGAGCAGCGCCACCATCACCTGCGCGCCGTTCGCGCCATATGCGACGCACAGCAGCAGGAACGACCCGAACTGGCGACGAGCGACCCACCGCCAGGTTCGCCCGGTCGGGGCCACCCAACGCTGGGCGCGGGTCACCGCCCACGCCAGACCGGCGCCGACCCACGGAGTCAACGCCGCCGCCAGGAACACCGCGCCGACCGTGCCCCCGTCGACGCCGAGACCCAAGCCGAGTCCGACGCCGGTGAGCGCGCCGATCAGTGCCGCGAACAGACTCGTGGGCAGACCTCTGGCCGACAACAGCCCCACCAAGGCGACACTGACGACCAGCACCGTCGCCAGCGCCACCGCGTGACCCGTCCCGTCGAACACGGCGAGATCCTCGGCGATCGTCCGCGCCACGCCGGTGCCCAGCACCGCCGGCCCCACCCCCACCGCGACGGCGAGCACGACCACGGGCACCCAGGGGGGATTCGTCGCTCCGCGCAGCTGCACCGCCACCAACGTGCCGCCGTTGTTGGCGCCGGTCACCCCGGCGAATGCGAACACTCCGGCCGCCAACGCCGCGTCGACCGGCGTCACCGCAGACCGCCCGTCCCCACGGTCACTGCTGACGTTTCACCGCGCCGTCGGCGAGCGCGTCGGCGGCCTCGCCGAGGCTGCGTCCGACCATGTCGAGGCGATGCAGCAGCTCCCACTGTTTGAGTGCTTCACCGTCGATCTTCGAGGCGAACAGGTCGCGCAGCGCCTCCTGGTACAGCCGGCGCACCGCACCGGCGCCCTTGCGGGCCGCGAGCGTCGCATCGGTGATGGCCTCGGGCGGACCGGCCAGCGCGTCGACGGCCACGGCGAGACCTTCGATCCCCTCGATGAGGGCCTTGATGATCGGTTTGGCGAAACGCCGGTCTTCGACGTCGTACATGTCGACCTCCCGGGCGAAGTCACGCAGGTGGTCGAGCACGTCGTCGATCGAACGCGAGAGTCTGAAGAGATCTTCGCGGTCGATCGGGGTGACCAGCGACCGGGAAAGCTGTTCGACCAGTCTGGCCCGGGCTTCGTCACCCCGATGTTCGATGTCGCCGATCTCGTCGCGCACGTCGCCGGCGCTGGGCGGGTGCCGCTTCATCGTGCCCTTCCGCACCAGCTCGGCACCCTCGAGGGTGGCCGCGACCTGCTCACCCAACAGGTCGGCGAACATCTGGCCCGAGCGTCCCGAGAGCTGGGCGACCACTCGGCGTAGTCGGCCCTGTCCGGTCACCGACGAGGCCCGGCCTGGCAGCAGCGACCGGCGCCGAGGTGACGACCAGGAACCTGCTGGGCCGTGCTCAGCGGCCTCCTAGGCTGGCCGACCATGGATCTCAGACTGGACGGCAAGGTCGCACTCGTCACCGGCGCATCTCGGGGAATCGGTCTCGCGACCGCCCGAGCGTTGGCCGCGTCGGGCGCCACGGTGATGCTCTCGTCGCGCAAGCAGGACGCGCTGGAGGCCGCCGCGGCGACGATCGACGGCCCCACCGGCGTCTTCGCAGCGAACGCCGGTGACCCCGACGCCGCGGCGGCGTGCGTGGCCACCACCGTCGAACAGTTCGGGGCCGTCGACATCCTGGTCAACAACGCCGCCACGAACCCGTATTTCGGTCGAGCGATCGACATCGACCTTCCACGGTACGACAAAACCTGGCAGGTCAACCTCCGGGGCATGTTGGTCTGGACCCAGCAGGCCTACCAGGCGTCGATGGCCGAGCGGGGCGGCACCGTGATCAACCTCGCCTCGATCGGTGGGATCACCGTCGAGGCCGGCATCGGCATCTACAACACCACCAAGGCCGCGGTGATCCACCTCACCAGGAACCTCGCCCACGAACTCGGCCCGGACGTGCGCGTGAACGCGATCGCGCCGGGTCTGGTCAAGACCGACCTGGCGCGGGCGCTGTGGGAGGGCAACGAAGAGGCGATCTCCCGGCACCTTCCGCTGCGACGCCTCGGCGAACCGGCAGACATCGCGAACATGGCCGTCTTCCTGGCCTCGGATGCCGCCTCGTGGATCACCGGCCAGACCATGGTCGTCGACGGCGGCGCGACCCTCGGCTCGATCACCTGA
>JBDZUV010000054.1:2751-19333 GCA_040255345.1 Actinomycetota bacterium
CCGACCACCCATCGGGCCAGGGCGAGGCCGGTGGGCCCGCCCGCATCGAGCGCCCCGGCCACCACGGCGAGCGCGCCGACGACGGCGGCCACGAGATCGAGCCGGTCGGCCACCGGGGTCGGTGCGTCTTCGGCCGCACCCGGGAGGTCTCGTGTGCGCGCGGATTGCGACCGGTACGCCCGGTGCTCCACGAGTGACCAGGCCATCGCCACCACGGAGATCCCCAGGAAGATCGCGGCCGCCACGTCACGGGCAGTCAGCCAGGTCCCGACCACCGCAGAACTCAGCGCGCAGATCGCCAGGATGAGCGCGAACAACCGGATCACCCAGGTCGCACCGAACACGAGCCGCCGCCGGAACCCGATCACGACCTGCCAGATGAGGCACCCGGCCGCCCATCCGATGAACAGGGTCGCAACGTCCATCCGGATCACGCGGGAAAGGCTAGGACAGCGCCTGTTGCGGCCAGGAACCTGAGCCGACGGCAGTCGACTCGCCATCGTCGGCGGCCGGCTGCCCGGGTCGTCAGATCACGGTCGGCTCCAACCGGGTCGAGGAGCCCTCGTCAGCGGCGACCACCTTCGCGTTACTGGCCCTCGTGTTATTGGCCCTTGCGTAACTGGCCTGCGCGTGATGCGACGACCGCGTGAGCGGGCTCGCCTCGACGTGCGGGATCCCCAACGCCTCGCCGTACGCGGCGAACGCGGTGAACTCGTCGGGGGTCACCCAACGGGTCACCGGCAGGTGCGCCGAGGTGGGGCGCAGATACTGGCCGATCGTGACGATGTCGACGCCGATGCCTCTCAGGTCGGCCAGAGCCGCGTGGACTTCGTCGTCGCGTTCACCGATCCCGACCATCATCGACGCCTTCGTGACGAGCCCAGCCGCCTTGGCCCGCGCCAGCACGGCGAGCGAGCGGGCATACGAGGCAGATGGCCGCACGGCCCGCTGCAGGCGCGGCACGGTCTCGATGTTGTGGTTCAACACGTCGGGTCGGGCGTCGAAGACCAGCGCCAACGATTCGGGGTCGCCCTTGCAGTCGGAGATCAGCGTCTCGACCTTGGCGCCGGGTGAACGTCGGCGGATGGCGCGGATCGTCTCGGCGAACGCGCCGGCGCCGCCGTCGGCCAGATCGTCACGGGCCACACAGGTCACCACCGCGTAGCCCAGACCCATCTCGGCGACCGCCTCGGCGACCCGCTCGGGTTCGCCCGGGTCGAGCGGCAAGGGTTTGGACGTGTCGACCAGACAGAACCCGCACGCCCGGGTGCAACGATCACCGTTGATCATGAACGTGGCGGTGCCTTCGGTCCAGCATTCGGAGATGTTCGGGCACCCGGCCTCTTCGCACACGGTCACCAGTTTCAAGTGCCGCATCGTCGACCGGATCCTGGTGTACTCGGGGGTCAGGTGCAGCCTGCCCTTCGCCCACGACGGCTTGGGCTGTTCGATCGCGACGCCTGCGGTCACGCCGGCCTCGGCGAGCCGCTTGCGTCTGGGCGCCGACAGGGTCACCGAGTCGGCCACGCCGACCATCGCCGGGCCGTCGCCACGCGCTGCCGCCGCCTCGCGACTGAACGGCGCGAGGTCGGAATCGTCCGCCGCGTGTCGCCACACCACGTCGGTGCGCTCGAAGCGGCCGTCGGGCGCCCACCGCTCGGCGGCCCGGGCGGCGACCGCGTCGACGACCCGGCGCATCGTCACCTCGACGCCTTCGGCGGCGATCGACGTCACGCCCTTGTCGGTGATCCCGCACGGCACGATGTTGGCGAACATTCCCAGGTCGGCATCGACGTTCAGTGCGAAGCCGTGCAGCGAACGCCCGTGGACGATTCGCACCCCGATCGCCGCGATCTTGCGGGGTCGCGGCCCTTCCACGCCGATCCACACTCCCGGGTAGCCCTCCAGGCGTGCGGCGCCGGGCAGGCCGACGTCGGTCAGCGTGTCGATGACGAGCTGTTCGACCGCGTGCACATAGGCGACCGTGTCGGGCTTGTCGCCGCCGCCCTTGCCGGGCAGCCACAGCACCGGGTAGCCGACGAGCTGGCCGGGACCGTGATAGGTGACGTCGCCGCCGCGATCGGCCCGGACGACCTCGGCCTTCGTGTCGTCGTACGCGGACTGCAGCACGTGCAACGGATCGGCCCGCACGCCGAGCGTGTAGGTGTGGGGGTGCTCCAACAGCAGCAGGTGATCGTCGACCCCGGTCGTCGCCAGACCGTGCATGAGCGCGTCGGCGTCACGGTACGCGACCTTGCCCAGCCAGCGGATGTGCAACGTCATCGACTCGGCCCCGTCTGGTGCGTCCGGGGCGTCATGCGAGTTCGGTGTCCCAGTCCCGAGTCTCGAGGTTCTCCTTGACCTTCGCGAGGAACGCGGCGGCGTAGGCGCCGTCGAAGGCCCGGTGGTCGAAGCCCAGGGCCAACAGCCCGACCGAGTGGATCCCGATCGCCTCGGTGCCATCGGCCGCGGTGACCACCACCGGCTTGCGGCTGACGCCTTCGGTCGAGAGGATGGCCACCTCGGGCTGGGAGATGATCGCCCCGGTGAAGTGCGTGCCGTAGGGCCCCGGGTTCGAGATCGTGAAGGTCCCGCCGGTGATGTCGTCGATCGACAGGCTGTTCGAACGGGCCCGCTCGGCGACGGCCTTGATCTCACGGGCGACCGCTCGGAGCCGCAGCCCGTCGGCACCGTGGATGACCGGCACGATCAATCCCTCGTGGTGCAGATCGACGGCGATGCCGAGGTTGATGTCGCCGTGCACGATGAGCGAACCGTCGCCCACCGACGCGTTCACGTACGGGTACTCACGGATGGCGTCGACGACGGCCATCGTGATGAAGGGCAGATAGCTGAGCGAGAACCCTTCGGTCTGTTTGAACGCCGCCCCGTGACGGCGGCGGACCTCTTCGACCGCCTCGTAGTCGACCTCGTTGGTCATCAGCACGTGGGGTGCGACGGCCTTGGAATAGACCATGTGCTCGCCGGTGAGTCGGCGCATCTTGTTGAACGGTTCGACGGTGTCCCGTGCGCCGGGTGCCACCGGTGCCCGGTCGGGAGTGCGCCGTTGCGGGGCAGCCTGCGCCGGGGGCGCGGCCGGCGGTTGCGCCTGGGCGGTCGGTGCCTGCTGGGCCGATGCGTCGTCGCCGGGTGCCTGGCCGCGTCGGCCGTCGATGACCGCCTCGACGTCACGGCGCGTGATGCGTCCGCCCGGGCCGGTGCCGGTGATCGTCGAAGGGTCGAGGCCGTGGTCGTTCACGAGCGACCGCACGACCGGTGAGAGCAGCACCGACGCATCCGATCCGGCGGCCGAACCAGCAGCGGTCGGTGCCGTCGGTGCCGGCCCCGGCGCGGCGCTCTGGTCTGGCGGCGTCGACTCGGACGCGCCACCGGCCGTCGCCGGGCCCGGTGGAGTCGGCGCGGGGTCACCAGCACCCGCCGGTTGCGGCGACGCCTCTTCGGGCACCGCGGCCGGGGGCTGCTCGGCGGCTGACGGCTCCGAGGCGGCCGGAGTCTCGTCGCCACCGCCCGTCGGCGCGTCGGCGGCGTCGCCGACGACGGCCAACACGGCTCCCACGTCGACGGTCTCACCCTCGGGGACTCTGATCTCGGTCAGCACTCCCGACGCCGGTGAGGGCACCTCGGAGTCGACCTTGTCGGTGGACACCTCGTACAGCGGCTCATCGATCTCGACGGTGTCGCCGACGGCCTTGAACCACTGCGTGATCGTGCCCTCGGTGACGGTTTCACCGAGTTGGGGAAGGGTCACGTCTGCCATGGTGGGGACTCGCTCCTTTGCGAGAGAGGAAAAGTTCAGGTGTGGAGGCCACGTCCGGTGAGCGCGAGGACCGTTTCGCCGAAGTTCTCCGACAGCGTCGGGTGCGGTTGGATCAGATGGGCGACGTCGTCGACCGTGGCTTCCCAGTTGACCGAGAAGTACCCCATGCCGAGCTGTTCGGTGACCCACGGGCCCGACAGGTGCACACCCAGGATCCGCCCGGCCCTGCCATCCGCGTTCTTCTCGGCGACGATCTTCACCGTGCCCTCGGTGTCACCGACGATCAGGGCGCGCGACGTGCCGCCCCAGGGGTGTTTCGACGACACCACCTCATAGCCGGCGTCTTTCGCGGCCTGCTCGGTGAGCCCCGCCCAGGCGATCTCGGGGTGGGTGTACACGCACCACGGCACACCCGAGTAGTCGATCGGGACGGCCGTCTCACCCAGGATCTGCTTGATCACGAGCATCGCCTCGGCGAAGCCGATGTGGGCGAGACCCGGTGTGGCGATCACGTCGCCCACCGCGTATACACCGTCTGCGGCGGTGCGGCAGTACTCGTCGACCTCGACGAATCCCTTGCCGTCCACGTTCACGCCGGTGGCCGGATCGACGAGATCGTCGGTCATCGCCCGGCGACCGACCGACACGATCACCACGTCGCAGTCGATGTCGTCGCCACCCTCGACGTGCACCGTCGTGCCCGAGTCACCCGGCGTGTGCCCCGAGACCTTCGCACCGGTGGTGATCGTCACGCCCCGCTTGGAGAGCGAGCGCTGCACCGGTCTGACGACGTCGGGATCGGCGCCGGGCAGGATGGCAGGCAACGCCTCGAGCAGAGTCACCCGGCTGCCCAGGTCGCCCAGCATCGACGCGAACTCGCAGCCCACCACGCCGCCGCCGATGATCACGACCCGTTCGGGCACCTGGTCGAGCTCGAACACCTCGTCGGAGGTGAGCACGACTCCGCCGTCGATGTCGAACCCGGGGATGGTCCGGGGCACCGACCCCGCCGCCAGGATCACGTGGGCACCGGTCAACTCGGTCGACGACCCGTCGGCCCCGGTGACCGTGACCCTGTGGTCGGACCCGAGACGGCCGACCCCTTCGTAGACGGTGACCTTGCGGTTCTTCAACAGGCCCGACACGCCGCCGACGAGTTTGTCGACGACCTGGGACTTGCGCGCGAACAGCGCCGTGGCGTCGACCTTCGGGGAGTCGGCGACGACGCCGAACTCCGCGGCGCCGGCCACGGTGCGGTAGACCGCCGCCGCCTCGAGCAACTCCTTCGCGGGGATGCAGCCACGGTTCAGACAGGTGCCCCCCACCTTGTCCTTTTCGACCACGGCGATGTGCAGCCCGGCGGCGGCGCCGTACAGCGCGGCCGCGTATCCTCCCGGGCCTGCTCCGATGATGACGACGTCGAATGACTCTGCCAGCGGGACCACCTCCAGGGATCGGATCCCACCCTAGTGCCGAGTCAGGCGACCTTTGCGAGGTCGGAGCGAGCCACCGGCGTGGCCCGCGACCATTCAGGACCGCGGCGTTCAGCGCGGCGTGCGCCGACGATGCAGATGGCGCCCGGTCGGTCGCCGCTACTTCGCGATGTCGCCGCTATTTCGCGATGAGGACGAGTTGGAGCGCGCCAGCACCCAGGATCGCGATGCCACAGACGATCGCAGCGATGATCAGTCGACGGGTGCTCACAGCGCCCACATTCTATTGGCGCACCACGCCTCGGAGGGCCTCCGGTGTCGGCTGCACCGCGCCCACCTGCGAGACTGTGCACACGTCCTGACCACTGCTGAACCGGAGACCTCGACCATGCGTGACGCATTCGGTGCCGTCCAATCCGTCCTCGTTCTGGGTGGCGGATCAGAGATCGCCCAGGTGACCGTGGAGCGCATGGTCCGTGAAGGCCACACCACTCGGGTGGTGCTGGCGGCGCGGGACCCCGAGGCATTGACCGACGCGGTCACCGCGCTCACCACGGCCGGGGCGACCGAGGTCGAAACCGTCGCCTTCGACGCGCTCGACCCGAAGGCGCACGTCGCCACGATCGACGAGTTGTTCGCCCGCGACGGCGACATCGACGTCGTGCTGCTCGCGTTCGGGGTCCTGGGTGACCAGGAGGCGTTCGAAGCCGACCCGGTGGCCGCCGCGGAGGCGGTGACCGTGAACCACGCCGGAGCGGTGTCGTCGGGGCTGGCCGCGGCACGCGGCCTGCGGGCCCAGGGGCACGGCAGCCTCGTCGTGTTGTCGTCGGTCGCCGGCGAACGGGCCCGGCGGTCGAATTTCGTCTACGGGTCGTCCAAGGCCGGTCTCGACGCCTTCGCACAGGGGTTGAGTGACTCGCTCGTGGGCACCGGCGTGGACGTGCTCATCGTCCGGCCAGGCTTCGTGCACACCAAGATGACCGAAGGTCTCGACCCGGCACCGATGTCGACCACCCCCGAAGCGGTCGCCGACGCGATCATCGACGGGTTGGCCCGGCACAAACGGATCGTCTGGGTACCCGGCGTACTCCGCCTGGCATTCTCGGGTATGCGCCACCTGCCGACACCGTTGTGGCGACGGGTCTCCGCAGACGCCTGACGTGGCCGACCCCCGTGTGAGGCCTTCCGGGCGTGCCTCCGGTGAACCGGGCACGACTACTGTGACCGACGTGACCGACGACGCCATCTCGGGTGCCCCGTCGTCACCTCGCCGGTCGGACGCGCGCACCACGCGTCGCCCGCTGGCGTTGGCGCTCCTCGTCGAAGCCCGGCCGAAGCAGTGGGCGAAGAACCTGCTTGTCGTCGCGGCACCGGCGGCCGCCAGTGTCCTGACCGAACGCACCGAACTGCTCCAGACCCTCGTGGCGTTCGTGGCGTTCTGCCTCGCCGCGTCCGGCACCTACTACCTGAACGACGCCGGCGACGCCGAAGCGGACCGCCGTCACCCGACCAAGCGGTTCCGGCCGATCGCCGCCGGGGAGATCCCGGTGCCACTCGCACAGGCGGTCGGCGCAACGCTCATCGCCTCGGGTGTGGCGATCTCGTTCCTCGCGCACTGGCAGCTCGCGGTCACCGTGGTCGGCTATGTCGTGCTCACCACGGCCTACACCGTGTGGTTGAAGCACATCGTGATCTTCGACGTGGTCGCCGTCGCCGCAGGCTTCGTGTTGCGCGCCATCGCCGGCGCCGCCGCGACCGACGTGGAGATCTCCAACTGGTTCTTCATCGTCGCGACCTTCGGGTCGCTGTTCATGGTCGCCGGCAAACGCCACGCCGAAGTGCGCGAGGTGAACGGCGAACCGGGCTCGACCCGGGCAACCCTGTCGGAGTATTCGACGTCGTATCTGGAGTACCTCCGGTCGGTTTCGACGGGGGTGGTGCTCGTCGCCTACTGCCTGTGGGCGTTCGAGAAGGCCGACCTCGCCCGCCTCACACGGGCGCAGCCGGTGCCGTGGTTCCAGTTGTCGATCGTTCCCTTCGCCATCGCGATCCTGCGCTACGCGTATCTGGTCGACCGGGGCCAGGGGGGCGCTCCCGAGGACGTCGTTCTCTCGGACCGGGTGCTGATCGGGCTGGGTGTGGTGTGGGCGGCACTGTTCGCGATCGGGTTGCGCGCCTCATGAGCCCCAGCACGGTCACCGGCTGGGGACGGACACCGCCGTCGACCGCACGCCTGCTGCGCCCGTCACGACCCGACCAGGTCGTCGAGATGGTCGCCGGTGCCGGTACGCGAGGGGTGATCCCGCGGGGTCTGGGGCGCAGCTACGGCGACCCCGCCCAGAACGCCGGCGGCACCGTGCTCGACATGACCGGCCTGTCGGCGATCACCGCTTTCGACCGCACCGCCGGCGTGGTGACGGCGCTGGGTGGCACGTCACTGGGTGACCTGATGCGGTGGCTGATTCCCGAAGGCTGGTTCGTACCGGTCACCCCCGGTACCCGCCACGTGACCGTCGGCGGCGCCATCGCGAACGACATCCACGGCAAGAACCATCACGTGGTCGGATCCTGGGGACGCCATGTCACCTCGATGACCCTGGCCACGCCGGCGCGGGGCGTGGTCACGGTCACCCCGGATCGCGACGCGGACCTGTTCTGGGCGACGGTGGGCGGGTTGGGGCTCACCGGCGTGATCGTCGATGCCACGTTCTCGCTGCACCGCATCGCCACGTCGAGCATCGTCGCCGACACCGACAAGACCCACACGGCCGAAGCGGTCATGGATCTGATGACGTCGGGCGACGCCGCGTATGAGTACTCGGTGGCCTGGATCGACCTGTCGTCGACCGGGTCGCGGCTCGGACGCTCGGTGCTGGAGCGGGGGCGCTTCGCCGAGGTCGACGAGCTGCCGGCCGAGCAGCAGCACGACCCCCTCGCGTACGAACCGCGTGAGCTGCTGGCGATGCCGGTGGTCGCGCCCCGGGGGCTGCTCAACCCGTTGGCGGTGCGCGCGTTGAACGAAGCGTGGTATCTGAAATCACCCAGACAGCGCCGCGGGCGACTGCTGACGATCCCCTGGTACTTCCACCCGCTCGACATGTTCCGCCACTGGAATCGTGGTTACGGCCCCGCGGGGTTGCTGCAGTGGCAGGTCGTCGTGCCCCTCGGCCAAGAGGAGACCCTGCATCGGATCATCGCCGAACTGGCTGCGACGCAGGTCGCCTCGATCGTGAACGTCCTGAAACGCTTCGGCCCCGGCGACCCGGGTTTCCTGTCGTTTCCCCGTGAGGGATGGACCCTGTCGGTCGACCTCGCGGCCGAGGTGACCCGGGCGGCCCCGGTGCTCGACCGCATCGACCGTTGGGTGCTCGAGGCCGGTGGCCGTCACTATCTCGCCAAAGACTCCCGGATGCGCCCGGAGACGTTCGCAGCGGGCTACCCGCGCCTGGACGAGTTCAACGCGGTGCGGGCCACGGTCGACCCCGATCACGTGCTGCGCAGCGATCTGGCCCGCCGCCTCGGCCTGGTCTGACCACCGTTCGGCCGACCGGGCGTACCGATCTCGGGCCCGTGCCGCCACCGAACGTGCCGGGCGCCGGCTCCGGACCCGGGCTCCCATCGCGGGCGACCGGCCCGCTCTACCGGCTCTGCAGGGCGTCGCGGATCTCGGTGAGGAGTCGGGTCTGGTCGTCGAGCTCCTCTTCCACGTCGGAGTCCCTTCTGATCGCGTTGTAGGCCTTGACGACCAGGAACATCGCGAGCGCGACGATCAGGAAGGCGATCACCGCGTTCAGGAACGAGCCGTACCTGATCACCGAATCGTTGATCGTGAACGACAGGTTCGAGAAGTCCGGCTCACCGACGATCATCGCGACGATCTGCATGAGGATGTCGTCGGTGAACGACTTGACCAGCGCCGCGAACGCGGTGCCCAAGACGAATGCGACCGCCATGTCGACCAGATTTCCCTGGTTGATGAATTCCTTGAATTCCTTGATCACTGCTCGCCTCCTGGATCGCGTTGCCTACCCGACGGCATCTAGTGTGCCCCATGGTGACCTCCGAACTCCACGACCTCTGGGCCGAACGGCCCACGATCGGTGTCGCTGCGTTCGACTTCGACCGGACGCTGACCCGGCGAGACACGCTCCTCCCGTTCCTCGGCCGCCTGGCGGGGCGGCGCAGGCTGGCACTCGCGCTGGCCGCGCAGGCACGGCGTTACCGACAGGATCAGGACGCCGCGAAGCTCGACCTGCTGCGTCGGCTGACCGCCGGCGTCTCCCGCGAAGAGTTCGATCTCGCGGGTCGCGACTATGCGGTCGGCCTGCACCACCACCTACGCCCCGACATGATGGCGAGGCTGCGTTGGCACCGCAGTGAAGGGCATCGCCTCGTCATCGTGTCCGCGTCACTGGGAACCTATCTGCGCCCCTTCGGGGTGACGCTCGGTGTCGACGACGTGCTGGCGGTCGAACTCGACACGACACCAGCGGGGCTGCTCACCGGGCACGTCACCGGCGGCATCAACACGCGTGGTGCCGAGAAGTCGCGCCGCCTCACGGCCTGGTTGGCCGAGGCGATCCCCACGGGTGCCACCCCCGAGATCTGGGCCTACGGGGATTCCAGCGGCGACGACGAACTCCTGGGGATGGCCGACCACCCGGTCCGGGTCACCCGCGACCCCGTCACGGGCACACCCGCCGACGAGCCCACCCGCCACTAGTGCTGTGGCCGCGGCCGGCGGGCGCCACTTCGGCGAGACCCGCCGGCCGGTCGGACCACGACGGTCACTTGGGCTGCAGACGGGCCCCTCCGTCGAGACGGATCGTCTCGGCGTTCATGTAGCTGTTCGACAGCAGGTGGACGGCCAGCGCGGCGAACTCGCCGGCATAGCCGAGCCGCTTGGGGAACAGCACGTCCTTGCGCAGCTTGTCCTTGAACTGCTCGGAGAATTCGCCCTCGCCGTAGATGGGGGTGTCGATCAGCCCCGGGGCGATCGTGTTCACCCGGATCCCCACCGCGGACAGGTCACGGGCGACGGGTAGAGTCATGCCGACGACGCCTCCCTTCGACGACGAATACGACGCCTGGCCGATCTGACCGTCGAACGCCGCCAGCGACGCCGTGTTCACGATGGCACCGTGCTCGTTGTCGTCGAGTGGCTCTTCCTTGGACATGGCCGTCGCTGCGAGCCGCACGCAGTTGAACGTGCCGACGAGGTTCACTTCGATCACCTTGCGGTACACGTCGAGGTCGTGGGCCGAGGCGTACTCGCCGTCTTTGCCGATCGTCCGGGTCGCCCAGCCGATGCCGGCACAGTTGACCAGGGCCCGCAACGGACCGAGGTCCTTCGCGGCCTCGCAGGCCTCGATGACCTGGTCGGTGTCGGTCACGTCGACATGCACGAATGCCCCGCTGATCTCGGAGGCGACGGCAGCGCCCTTGTCGTCGTTCATGTCCGCGATGACGACCTTTGCACCACGTTCGGCGAGCAGGCGACTCGTCGCCTCTCCCAGACCGGATGCACCGCCGGTGACGATTGCTGAAATACCATTGAGTTCCATTCGCCGAGCCTATTGAGTGCCCGGGTGCCACCCAAAGAGCCGAACGCCCCGCGACCGCACGCCGGCCACCGTCTCCGATAGCATCGCCGTCCGCGATGTGCAGTGATGGAGTGCAAGGTGATGGAGGTCACGAAATGGCGTTGTTCAAACGCAGCAGTTCAACAGACGACGACATGGTCAGCCTGGCCGACGACGACCATGCATGGTGGGCGAGCCGGGACGAGCTCCAGCGGCCGTTCGTGCCCAGCGACCGAGTGCCACCGGCCGCGCCGAGCACCGGGCCCGGCCCCGCGACGTCCGGATCGTTCACCGACCGGTATTCGACCGACTCGCTGTTCAACTGGGCGTCCAGTTCGGAACCCGACGATCCGACTCACGGCGGCACCGGTCTGCCGCTCGATCCGTACCGGGTCCTCGGGCTGCAGCCGGGCGCGTCGCTGAGCGAGGTCGTGGCCGCTCATCGAACCCTCGCCAAGCGCTACCACCCCGATCAGCTGTTCGACGCCGATGAGGCCGAACGTCTCGCCGCCGCGCAGACGATGAGCACGATCAACGGCGCGTACCACGAACTGCGGACCCGGCTGATGGGTGACCCCGGCTCGCAGTGAGCCGGCGGGCCGGCGTACCGGTCCGGCGCCGCCGCAGCGCGGCCCTCATGCGGCGAGGATCTGGCCGTCCACGAGACGGAGGGTCCGGTCCGACAGGTCGTACAGCCGGGGGTCGTGACTGACGCTCAACACCGAGACCCCTTCGTCGTCTGCCAGGGACCGCAGGTGGGCAGCGACGACCTTCGCCGCCTCGTCGTCGAGACTGCCGGTCGGTTCGTCGGCCAGCAACAACGGCGGGTTGTTCGCCAGGCCCCGCGCCAGCGCGACCCGGGACCGCTCGCCGCCGGAGAGCTGCGGCGGGCGCCGTCGGGCCCGGCGTTCCAGGTCGAAAGAACGCAACAGGTCCATCGCCCGCTCCCGGCGCTCGGCACGGGACCGACCGGTCGAGAACATCGCCAATTCGACATTCTGGACGGCGGTCAGCCGCGGAATCAGATTGTGCAACTGGAACACGATCCCGACGTGTTCTCGCCGGAACCGACTCGTGCCCGCCTGACCGTGCGAGCTCAGCGTGACACCGTCGATCTCGATCGAACCGGCATCCGGCGCGTCGAGGGCGCCGAGCAGGTGGAGCAAGGTGGACTTGCCGGCGCCCGAACGGCCGGTGAGGGTGACGAACTCGCCACGGCGGACGGTCAGGTCGACGCCGTCGAGCACGGTGTCGGGTCCGTAGCGTTTCACCAGACCGGTGACCCGCACGACGGGATCTGCGTGCTCATTCATGGCGCATCGCCTCGAGTGGAGAGATGAATGCGGCGCGCACCGCCGGGTACAGCGCACCGATCAGCGCCACCCCGATCGCGAAGTACAACGACCGGGCGAAGATGCCCGCCGGCCATTCCGGGGTGAAGAACCCGCGCAGCGAGCCGAGGTTCTGCAACACGTTCACCGCGGCCCATCCCAACACCAGTCCGATCGCGGCGCCGACCACACCGACCATCAGCGCTTCGCCGAGTACCAGCAGGACGATCCGCGGTCGCGCCCATCCGATCGACCGCAGTACCCCGAACTCGCGGATCCGTTCGAAGAACGACAGCAACGTCGTGTTCAACACCCCGGAGATCGCGATGACCGCGGCCAGGATCGTGCCGCCCGTGTTGGCGGCGTCGACCAGGGTGAGGGTGTTGTTGCTGCGGCCGAAGTCGGTCAACGACGCGATCGGCGCGTACTGGACGTAGGTCTGCGCGATCCGTTGCTTCACCGTGGCCACCGGCACGCCGGGATCGACCTTGGCGAATCCGAGCGTCACGTACCCCGGCACCTGGTTCTCGGCCTGCAGGGTCGACAGCGGGAACATGATCGTGGAGTCACCGAACGAGATACCGGTGCGGTAGAGCCCGACGACCCTCCGGGTCTTGCCGCCGATCTGGAGGGTGTCACCCACCGTCTTGTCGATGCTCTCCGCGAGTGCGAAGCCGAGCATCACCTCGTTTGGCGAGTGGGGTGCGTAGCTGCGACCCTTCAGCACGATCACGCCGAACGGCTTCTGGTTGGCCGGGTCGAGCCCCACCTCGATCACCGCCGGATGCGACGAGTCGTACTTGTCGGTCTCGATGAGTGCCCCGATGAGACTGTCGACGCCCCGGACTTTGCCCATGGCCGTCAGATCGTTCTGCGCGATCACGCTCTCGAGTGGGTTGGCGCCTTTCTGGACGATCGTGAAGTCGGCCTTGCCGACCTGCAGGATCTCGGTCGCGCTCGACCGGAGCGACGTGGTCAGCACGCCGAGTGCCAGCACGGCCATCACCCCGATCGCCACGGCCCCGGCGGTCAGGAGAGCCCGTAGCTTGTGGGCGAAGACGTTGTGGAAGATCAACCCGAGAAACGTCACAGGGCCCACTCACCTCCGATCGCCGGCCAGGCTCCTATCCGGCGACGATGCTACCGCCGGGCAACCGGCTTCCACTGGATCCCACGCCACTGCGACAGGCGGCCACCGCGAGCGCGTCGACGATGTCGTTCCATTCGTCGCCGCTGTGGCCTTTGACCCAGGCGAAGGTCACCTCGTCACCTCTGGCCTGCACCAGCTCGATCAGCGGTTCCCACAGGTCCCGGTTCGCCACCGGCTTGCCGGCCGAGTTCTTCCAACCCCGGCGCAACCAGCCCTTCCACCAGCGATCGCGGAAGCAGTTGACCACATAGCTCGAATCCGACACGATCCTGACCGGACCGTCGTTGGCGCGTAGTGCCTCGAGCGTCGCGGTGACCTCCATACGCTGGTTCGTCGACCGCGGTTCGGCGCCGCTCGCCCACCGTCCGCCCGGTATCGCCCAGGCCCACCCGCCGGGCCCGGGGTTTCCCGAACAGGCGCCATCGGTGTACACGGTCGTTCGATCGTCGGTTCGGCTCATCCCGACCAGCATCACACATCGACGAGGCCGGTCCACGCGCACCGGTGCGCGCCCGACCGGTCGCGGCAGGCGGCGCCCGTGCAATCCGCGTGTCGGCACGATTGGATGAAGCCATGTCCATGGGCGCCTTCATCGACCAACTCCCCGACATCGACCCGGGTGAAACCGCCGAATGGCTCGACTCGCTCGATGCCGTCGCGAACACCCACGGGCCGGTGCGTACCCGGTACTTGTTGGCGAAGCTGCTCGGACGGGCCGGCCAACTCGGCATCGGGTCGCCGGTATCGGTGTCGACGCCGTATGTCAACACGATCCCCGCAGAGGATCAGGCGTGGTTCCCCGGCGACGAATACCTGGAGCGACGGATCCGCGCCTTCATCCGTTGGAACGCCGCGGTCATGGTCGTGCGGGCCAACCACGCCGCGTCCGGCATCGGTGGCCACCTGTCGTCGTACGCGTCATCGGCCGCACTCTACGAGGTCGGTTTCAACTGGTTCTTCCGGGGAGCCGAAGACGGTACGCCAGGCGACCACGTGTACTTCCAAGGTCATTCCGCGCCCGGTTTCTACGCCCGGGCCTTCCTCGAAGGGCGCATGAGCGAGCACGATCTCGACCGGTTCCGTCGTGAGGTCGACGGCGGACTCGCCAGCTACCCCCACCCGCGCACCATGCCCGACTTCTGGGAGTTCCCGACCGTGTCGATGGGGCTGGGGCCGATCACGTCGATCTACCGGGCCCGGTTCGACCGGTACCTCGCGAACCGCCACATCGAGGACACCTCGGCGTCGCGCACCTGGTGTTTCGTCGGTGACGGCGAAGCCGACGAGGTCGAGACACTCGGTGCGCTCTCGGTGCCCGTCCGGGAAGGGCTCGACAACCTCACCTGGGTGATCAACTGCAACCTGCAACGGCTCGACGGCCCCGTGCGGGGGAACGGCAAGATCATCCAGGAGCTCGAGGGCGTCTTCCGAGGCGCCGGCTGGAACGTCATCAAGGTGATCTGGGGTTCGGGTTGGGACGAACTCCTCATGCGTGACACCGACGGCGTCCTGCTCGACAAGATGAACGCGACGGTCGACGGCGAGTTCCAACGCATGGCCGTCGAATCGGGCGCATACATCCGCGAGCACTTCTTCGGACCCGACCCGCGGCTGCGGGCCATGGTCGCCGACAAGAGTGACGACGAGCTCCAACGACTGCCCCGGGGAGGCCACGACTACCGCAAGATCTACGCGGCCTACCAGGCGGCGGTGACCACCTCGGGGGTGCCGACGGTCATCCTCGCCAAGACGATCAAGGGATGGACGCTCGGCCCCGACATCGAGTCCCGCAACGCCACCCACCAGATCAAGAAGATGACCACCGAGCAACTTCGCACGTTGCGCGAGCGTCTCTACCTGCAAGATCAGATTCCGGCCGATGCACTTGCCGACGACGTGGACCCGCCCTACTACGTGCCGCCCGAGGGTTCGGCCGAGTACGAGTACCTGCACCGTCGCCGCAAGGCGCTGGGCGGCTACCTGCCGGCGCGTCGCACCCACGTGAATCGTCCCTTGGAGCTGTGCGGCCCCGAACCCTTCGACGAATTCGCCGCCGGTTCGGGGAGCCAGGAGGTTTCGACGACGATGGCCATGACCCGGCTGCTCCGCAATCTGTGTCGTGACGACCGCATCGGTGAACGGATCGTGCCGATCATCCCCGACGAGGGTCGGACGTTCGGCATGGATGCGCTGTTCAGCGAACTGTCGATCTACGCGCCTTTCGGTCAATCCTACGAACCGGTCGACCACGACCTGCTGCTCAGCTATTCCGAGGCGCGGGACGGGCAGATTCTCGAGGAGGGCATCACCGAGGCGGGTGCGATGTCGTCGTTCATCGCGGCGGGAACGTCCTATTCGGCACTGGGCGTGCCGATGGTGCCGTTCTTCTCGTTCTATTCGATGTTCGGGTTCCAACGGGTCGGTGATCTCATGTGGGCGGCCGCCGACCAGCGGACCCGCGGCTTTCTGCTCGCCTGTACCGCCGGTCGCACGACCCTCACCGGCGAGGGGCTCCAGCACGCCGACGGGCACTCGCACGTGTTGGCCTCGGTGATCCCGAGCGTCGAGGCCTACGATCCCGCCTTCGCGTACGAGACCGCCGAGATCGTCCGGCACGGCATCGGCGACATGTTCGGCGACGACGCACGCGACGTCATGTACTACGTGACGCTCACCAACGAGAACATCGCCATGCCGGCCAGACCCGAGGGCGTCACCGGCGACGACGTCGTGGGAGGGCTGTACCGGTTCGCCGCGGCGCCCGACGGGGTGCGGTGGCGCGGCTCGGTGCTGTTCTCGGGCCCGATGAACGTGCCGGCGAGGGCCGCGGCGGACCTGCTGGCCGAACGCTTCGGTGTCGGTGTCGACCTGTGGAGTGCGACCTCCTACAAGCACCTGCGCGACGACGCGCTCACCGTCGAACGGTGGAATCGGCTGCATCCCGGCGACGCACCCCGCTCGGCGCGGGTGACCGATCTGTTGACCGGCTCCTTCGACGGCCTCGACGTGCCCCTCGCCGAAGCGCCCGTGGTCGCGGTGACCGACTACCTCACCCTGGTGCCCGACCAGGTCACCCGCTGGGTGCCGCGGCCCTACACCGTGCTGGGAACGGACGGCTTCGGCCGCAGCGACACCCGCGAAGCGCTCCGCCGGTTCTTCGAAGTCGACGAGCACCACATCGCCATCGCCATGCTCGCCGCACTGGCCCGCAACGGCCACGTCGAAGCCGAAGTCGTCGCCAAGGCGATCAGCGACTTCGGCATCGACCCCGACTCGGCACCCCCGTTCACCCGCTGAGCCGCCGGTGA
>JBDZUV010000055.1:0-19224 GCA_040255345.1 Actinomycetota bacterium
GGCAACCGTCGCGGGAGAACAGCCGATCTCGCGTGCCATGTGCGCCCACGAAACCTCCGGGTCATCCCTCAACATCTCTGCAATGTCGTTTCGCTCGCGCAACGACAACGGCGTACCTGGCATCCTGGGATCTCCAATGGTCGGTGGTGGTCAACAGCACCGGCAATCATGCCGGGACCGTGCACCGACCGTTGGAACTCACCGTCCTGGTCCGAATCGGCCGAAAGCGTTGTGAGCTGGCGACTCCCATGGGAGCCGGTTGGTGCATGATCATCCGTGAAAAAAATCTGAGCTTTCTCGGTCCGACAGCTCGATCTGGGCGGAAAATGTCACACCCACTTCTTAGGCTGTTGATCAGAGATCAACAGCCTAAGAAGGATGATCCGATGCGACAGAAACACACCGAAACGAACCGGACAGGAGCGACTGGATCAGCCGGTCACAAGCCGGAAGTCGATGGCAATTGCGCGCTCCCATGGGAGCGGCCCGGCTCCGTTGTCGGGCTGGCACAGTTGCCTGAAGACCGTCTGGAGTCCGAGATCGTCGAACTTGTGACCCGCCTGTCGAGCGCGACCTACGACTTGTTGGTCTTGATCGGTGAACTCGACGACCGTGGCACGTACCTGCTTTCCGGCGCGTTGTCGTGTGCGGCGTGGCTGGCGGATCGGTGCGACATCGAATTGGTCACCGCGCACAACCAGGTGCGCGTGGCCCGGGCCATGCGCGAGCATCCCGAGCTCGACGCGGCGATGGCCTGCGCTGATGTGAGCTATGCCAAGGCCCGCATGCTCACTCCGCACCTCACCGTCGAGCATGCGACCGAACTCGTCCGGCTCGCAACGATCACCCCGACGTCAGGACTTGCGACGGCACTTGCGTGCTGGTCGCACCGCAACGAATCTCAGGACGAGATCGACGCGCGGCACCACTTGGAGCGCTGTGTTTCGTGGCGGACCGACCCCGACGGAATGATTCGGATCACCGCCCGACTCGCTCCGGCAGATGCAGCCGGGGTGTGCGCGATGATCGACAAGACCGTGACCGTGACTCCCACGGGAGCCGACGATGACTCCGACGGCGATTGTCCGAGTCTCTCTCAGCAACGCGCCGACGCCCTGGTCACCGTGGTCACCCACCCCGGCGCCGGCACCGTCGACGCCGAAGTCGTCGTCCACGTCGCCCACGACGGCAACTTTCTGGCTGACGGCACGCCGTTGACCGACCACGCGGTCACCAAGCTGCTGCCCGAAGCCTTCGTCTCGCTCCTCCTGTTGGACAATCGGCGCCAACCCATCGACGCCAGCCCGAGACGCCGCTACCCAACCCGCCGACAACGCCGCGTCATCGATGCCAGACAAGACGAATGCCAAGAGCCTGGCTGCCACGCCCGAACCTTTCTCGAATACGACCACAAACAGCCTTATCCACTCGGCGGGCCCACGATTCTCAGCAACTTGCAGCGGCTCTGCGGCCCGCACAACCGAGCCAAATACCGAGCAGGGATCGCCCAGAAAGATCGGCCGCGTGAAGCCTCATGACTCGACCGGCTCGTGAGCACCTCGGTAGCGGTCTCCGACATCATGACGTGGCGCTCGCTCAGAGCCGGTCACCGGTTCCCGACCGTGGCGGGTTTCGAGGTTTTCGTCGGCGTCGCGGTCGTCGGAGGCGGGGGCGGTGGCGCCCGGAGGTGGCGGGTCTCGATCAGGTCCGGCGCGAACAACGCAACGATCCGGTTCATCCCGGCGAGCGTGGGGTGCACGCCGTCGCCGGCACGCACCTCGACCTGCTTGCCGCTGCTGTCGGGAAGGAACGTCGCGAAGCCGCCGTCGGGGCCGTTCAGGGCCTTGCCGGCATCGACATAGGTGACCGCGTGCGGGCGAGCCGCGGCCTCGGTCTCGATCAGGTCGTTGATCGTGGGCACGTACTGGTTCAGGTGGGCCTTGCCCATCGCAGGGAGCCCCACCCAGTAGACCGACACGCCCGGCCTGGCGACGATGTCCATGATCTGAGCGATGCGCCGCTGGTACTCGACCTTCCATTCGTCGAGATGGCTGATCGGCAACCAGCCGTCGGTCGTACGCAGGTCCTGATCGTCGTTGCCGCCGATGAACAACACGACCACGTCAGGGTCGTCCGCGTCCATGTCCTGTTGGAGTTCTTTGGGCCAGTCGACGACGTCGGGTCGCGCGAGGCCCGTCCCCACATGTTGGTCGGGAATCACGGTGGCGGGCAGACCCGAGAGTGCACTGTTGAGTGACGGCCCCAGATAACCCGACAGTGAGTCACCTGCCACCAACACCCGAAGCGGTTCGGAAGCGGAAGGGGTGCGGTATCGGGGCAACGTCGTGGTGGTCGTCGTCGATTCGGCGCCGGGAGCCGAGCCGTTGGTTGCCGGATCGGTCCGTTTCCTGCTGGCGATCTCGACCCCCTTGGTCGAGGTGAACTCGGTCGACTGGTCTTTGCCGGCGGCCTTCGTGACCCATGAGCGTGGAGCCGTCAATCCCAGCATTTCGGACAGTCCACGGATCGGTCGCATGATCCCGACCGTGACCGTGCGCTGGAGCCCCTGCTCCTGTCGTTCCGCGGTCATCATCAGGCCGTCCGCATCGAGGAACAGCACCGTCACCAGGGTCGCCAATGCGACCAGAATCGCCTGGCCCGCGGGCACGCGACGGCGCGGCGTCGGCTCGCCGGGGAACTGGTCGCTCTGGTCGGGTGCGGAGGAGACCATCGAGTGCTGAATCTCAGAACTGGAAATAGATGAAGGGGGCGACGCCGGTCGGGCCCAGCGCATTCGTGACCACCATGGTGCCCGACAACAGGGCGACCTGGGTCCACCACGGGGCGAAGCTGAACACGGCGCGGAGCCTGCCCGACAGGTCCCGGGGCACGTACTGGACGGCGATCGCCCCGGCGATGACCCCGACGAGCACGACGTTGAACGGCTCGTTCCCGCCGAAGTGGAACAGGCGTCCGAGCACGTCGAAGGCGTTCGAGAACGACGTGGCCCTGAAGAAGACCCAGCACAGACACACGAAATGGAAGGTCACGACACGGGTCCAGACGGCTCGCCAGGCGCGTTGGCCCGGCGTCGGCTCGGGGGAGGGCGGTCGGGCCCGCGCGACGTCGGCGCGCCAGCGTTCGTACGCGAGGCCGACACCGTGTAGCCCACCCCACACCACGAACGTCCAGGCAGCGCCGTGCCAGAGCCCACCGAGCAGCATCGTCGCGGCCAGGTTCACATACCCCCGCGCCTTGCCGCGACGGTTGCCGCCCAGGGGGATGTACAGGTAATCGCGCAGCCAGCGCGACAGCGTCATGTGCCAGCGCCGCCAGAAGTCCTGCAGCGATGCCGCCGCATAGGGCGCATCGAAGTTCTGGGGGAAGCGGAAACCGAGCAGCAGGGCGAGGCCGATGGCCATGTCGGTGTAGCCGGAGAAGTCCGCGTAGATCTGGATCGCATAGCCGTAGATCCCCAGCAGCGTGTCGAAGGCGCCGTGCTGATCGGGAAAGGCGAAGACCGGGTCGACGATGGTGGACGAGACATAGCTCGAGATCACCACCTTCTTGAAGAGCCCCGAGGCGATCAGCCAGAACGCCAGCCCCGAGTCGACCCGCCGGGGGTCGAGGCGGGCCTTGAGCTGAGGGAGGAACTCGCCCGCGCGCACGATCGGCCCGGCGACCAGGTGCGGGAAGAACGACAGGTAGACCGCGAAGTCCAACAGGTTCGTCGGTGAGACCCGGCCACGCCACGTGTCGATCACGTAGCTCAGCGCCTGGAAGGTGATGAACGAGATCCCGACCGGCAGCACGAGTTGGCGGAGTGGCAACTGGATCTCGCTGCCGAGCGAGTCGAAGATGCTGTCGGCGCTGGTGACGAAGAAGTCGTAGTACTTGAACCAGGCCAACACGCCCAGGTCGAGCGCGACCCCGACCCACAGGAACGTGTTCCTGGCCACCTGCGTACGGGCACGGTGGATCAGATTCGCCGTCGCCTGATTGGCCAGCGTGGACGCGGCCAGCAGCAGGACGAACCGCCAGTCCCACGCGCCGTAGAAGACGTAACTCGCGACGATGATGAAGACCCGCCACGGGATCCGACGATGCGCCAACAGCCAGCTCGTGGGCAGGACGATGGCGAAGAAGATCGCGAATTGGACGGTGGGGAAGAGCACTCGGATCTCAGGGGATGGTCCCGGAGGGCTTGCTCCGCCCTCAGCGAGGCCTCAGTCTCTCACGTCATCGAAACCCGATCGTGAATCCCGCTACGACCAACCGCCGGACCGGGCCGTCCCGCGTGCCGTGGTGCCGAGGCGTCAGGAGCGGATCTCGTACCCGCAGTTGAAACTTCCGTCACGGCGGTGCACGATGCGCTCGACCTGCACGTCGCCCAGGACGTCGCGGAGAAAATCGAGCTCGGTGGTGCAGGCCAGCCGGTACTGTTCGGCCACCGTCCAGATGGCGCAGTTGTTGAACGTCAACACATGGGCACCGTCATCCAGCGTCGACCAGCGGGTCAGGTACCCCTCCGCGTCGAGCAGTTCGCACAGCTTCGTGAGCCGGTCCTCGATGCCGAGGCCGTCCAGTGCGCGGCGGAAGGTGTCTGCCCGGCGCTGTTCGCGCCGTCGGAACACGCGGTCGACCAGTTCCGGGTCCTCGGCCTCCATGTCCTGGAGCAGCTCGAGGGTGAGCGCATCGTTGTGCGGACTGAACACCGCGTCGCCGCGGCTGGTCGAATGGTACAGATCGACGGGTCGTCCGGGCCGACCCCGCTCGGGACGCGTTTCGACATAGCCGGCCGAGCGCAGGCCCGACAGGTGCTGACGAACCGCACTCGACGAGATGCCGAGCGCCTCGGCCAGGTCATCCGCGCAGGCCTCCCCTTTTTCCTTGAGCGCGATGAGGACGTTCCGCCGTGCGGGAGACAGACTGTCGGGTACCGGCAGATCAGTGGGTGTCTCGAGCTGGTCCACGTCGGTCACCCTAGTCGTTCGAGCCCCGTTGCGGTAGATTGACAAGCAGGAACTTGCATAAATACGCTGTGGCGCCGGAACGCTCCTCCGCCTCCGCGTGGTGAGACACCCTGGCACCCCGGTGCCACGAGGTGAACGTTCGCCTCGATCCACATCCCGAATTCGTGTCCGGAAGATCTGCCAATGACCGACGTCACCGACGAAATCGCCGCCGAGAAGTCCGAGATCCAGGCCCTCGCCGACCGGCAGTACCAATACGGTTTCTCCAGTGATTTCGAAGCCGACGTGGTGCCCCGTGGGCTGAACGAGGACATCATCCGACTCATCTCCTCCAAGAAGGACGAGCCCGAGTGGCTCTTGGAATGGCGGCTGCAGGCCTACCGGGCCTGGCTCGAGATGACGATGCCCGACTGGCAGATGTTCCACCTGGACCCGATCGACTTCCAGGACATCATCTACTACGCCGCGCCCAAGGCGAAGCCCAGCCTGGAGAGCATGGACGAGGTCGACCCCGAGATGCGGGAGATGTTCGACAAGCTCGGGATCTCGTTGACCGAACAGAAGCGGCTCAGCGGCGTCGCCGTCGACGCGGTGGTCGACTCCGCGTCGGTCGCCACGACGTTCCGCAAGCAACTCGCCGAAGTGGGCGTGATCTTCTGTTCGTTCTCCGCGGCGGTGCGGGACCACCCGGACCTGGTGCGCAAGTACCTGGGCAGTGTCGTGCCCTTCCGCGACAACTACTTCGCGGCGCTGAACTCGGCGGTGTTCTCCGACGGGTCGTTCTGCTTCATCCCCAAGGGCGTGAAGTGCCCGATGGAGCTGTCGACGTACTTCCGGATGAACCAGGCCGACACCGGCCAGTTCGAACGCACGCTGATCGTCGCCGAGGAAGGCGCTTCGGTGTCGTATCTTGAGGGCTGCACCGCACCTCAGCGTGACAACAACCAGCTCCACGCCGCGGTGGTGGAGATCCTGGCGATGGACGACGCCAACGTGAAGTACTCGACGGTGCAGAACTGGTATCCCGGCGACGCCGAAGGGCGTGGCGGCATCCACAACTTCGTCACCAAGCGGGGCAAGGCACTGGAGAACGCGAAGATCTCCTGGACCCAGGTCGAGACCGGCTCGGCCATCACCTGGAAGTACCCGAGTGTGATCCTCTCCGGCGACAACTCGGTCGGCGAGTTCTACTCGGTGGCGCTCACCACGAACCACCAGTGGGCCGACACGGGCACCAAGATGACCCACATCGGCAAGAACACGACCTCGACCATCGTGTCCAAGGGCATCTCCACCCACGTCGCCCAGCAGGTCTACCGCGGCCTGGTCAAGATCATGCGGTCCGCCGAGGGCGCCCGCAACCACACCCAGTGCGACTCGTTGCTCATCGGCGGCAAGTCCGGCGCGCACACGTTGCCCTACATCGAGGTGAAGAACTCCTCCGCGCAGGTCGAACACGAGGCGTACACCTCCAAGATCGGTGAAGACCAGCTCTTCTACTGCCGCCAACGGGGCATCTCCGAAGAGGACGCCGTGTCGATGATCGTGCACGGCTTCTGCCGCGACGTGTTCAAGGAGCTTCCCATGGAGTACGTGGTCGAAGCTCGCAACCTTCTCAACATGAAACTGGAGGGCAGCGTCGGATGAACCTGCTCGAGATCGAAGGGCTCACCGCCACCATCAATGGCAAGCAGATCCTCAAAGGTCTGGACCTCGCCCTGCCTGCCGGGCAGGTGCACGCGATCATGGGACCGAACGGCGCGGGCAAGTCGACGCTCGCCAACGTGCTCGCCGGTCGCGAAGACTACGAGGTGTCCGGGTCGGTGCGTCTCGACGGTGAGGATCTGCTCACGATGGCGCCCGAGGAGCGGGCGGTGGCCGGGCTGTTCCTGGCGTTCCAGCATCCGGTCGAGATCCCCGGCGTGGGCAACTCGTACTTTCTGCGCACCGCGTTGAACGCGGTGCGGTCCGCCCGGGGTGAGGACCCACTCGACGCGATGGACTTCATGGCCTACACCAAAGAGCGCATGGCGCTCGTCGAGATGGACGCCAGTTTCCTCGGCCGTTCCGTGAACGAAGGGTTCTCCGGTGGCGAACGCAAGCGCAACGAGATCCTGCAGATGGCGATCCTCGAGCCGCGCATGGCGATCCTGGACGAGACCGACTCGGGCCTCGACATCGACGCGGTGCGCATCGTCGCCCACGGGGCGAACACGCTGCGTGCCCCGGACCGTTCGATGCTGGTCATCACCCACCACCAGCGTCTGCTCGACGAACTCGTGCCCGACGTGGTGCACGTGTTGGCCGAAGGGCGCATCGTGCGTTCGGGCGGCCCCGATCTGGCCAAGGAACTCGAGGCCAGCGGGTACGCACGCCTCGAACTCGAAGGGGCCCGGTGACCGACCCGGTGGCCGATACCGTCACGCTCGCCGAGTTGGCCGACGCGCGCGCCGTCGCGCCCCGGGAGTCGCATGACCCGGAGTGGTTGACGACCCTGCGGGCGACGTCGGTCGACTACGTCGCCGAGCACGGCTACCCGACCCGCAAACTCGAGGACTGGCGCTACGTGCGCCTCGAGAAGTTGCTCGCCACCGAGTTCGTGACCCCGCCGGCGGGACCGTCCGACGTCGCAGCCGACGATGCGATCGTCAAGCCACTGCTGGCTCGGGTTCCCGACCTGGGCGGGACGCGGATCGTGTTCGTCGACGGCCGCTTCGCGCCTGCGGTGTCACGGCTCGTGCCAGTCGACGGGTTGCGTGTGACCCAGCTCAGCGCGGCACTCGCACCGGATGCATCGTCGACCGGGGAAGACCTGGTCGGCGACGACCTGATCGGTGCTGACCCCCAGCACGCGTTCGACGCGTTGAACATGGCGTTGACCTCGGCCGGGGTGCACATCGCCGTCGCCGACGGTGCGGTGATCGACGCGCCGGTGCACGTCATCCACGTGTTCACCGGGCGAGGTGAACCGGTACTGGCGAACCTGCGCCACCCGGTGCGCATCGGTGAGAACGCGCAGATGACCCTGGTGACCTCCGCGTTCGGTGCGCCCGGTGCCCTCGGTTGCCTGAACGTCACGACCCGGGCGCGTCTCGGCGCCGGAGCGACGCTGCACCATCGCGACCTGCAGAACCAGCCGGTGACGGCGTTCCATCTGTCGTTGTTGGACGTGACCCAGGAGGCGAACAGCGAACTCGACGGGTTCGTGAGTGCGCTCGGTGCAGCCATCGCCCGTCACGAGGTGCACGTCCGCCAGGTCGGTGTCGATGCGAACACCCACATCGACGGGTTGTACGTGCCCCGGGGCGAACAGCAGCACGACCATCCGATCCTCATCGAACACTTCGCCGAAGGCGGTGTCTCCCGCGAGATCTACCGCGGGGTGATCGACGACCGGGGCCACGGCGTGTTCAACGGCCAGATCGTGATCCACCCGGGCGCGCAGCGGATCGACTCGGACCAGTCCAACAAGAACCTGCTGCTGTCCGACACCGCCGAGGCCGACACCCGTCCGCGTCTGTTGATCTACGCAGACGACGTCAAGGCCACCCACGGTGCGTCGGTCGGTCGGCTCGACGACGAGCAGCTCTTCTACCTGCGCAGCCGCGGTGTCCCCGACGCCGAGGCACGACGCGTGCTCACCTATGCGTTCGTCGCGGAGATCGTCGAGACGATCAGCCAGGGCCCGTTGCACGATCACGTCGCCGCGCTCGTGTCGGCTCGCCTGCACCCCGACGAAGACACCCGTCACGCCGCGGAGGTGCTCGCGGAGACCGTGCCGGGGATCGAGCCGGAGGACGTGCGTTGAGTCTCGACGACGGCGGCGACCTGGCCGAGCTGTACCGGGAGGTGATCGTCGACCACGGCCGTAAGCCCCGCAACTTCGGCGAGTTGGCAGATGCGAACCGCCACGTCGAAGGGCAGAACCCGTTGTGCGGTGACCACCTCGAGATCGCGCTGCGCGTCGAGGGAGACTCGATCGAAGACATCGCGTTCACCGGCAGTGGCTGCGCGATCTCCCAGGCCTCCGCATCGCTGATGACCCTGGCCGTCAAGCACACCAGCGTGGCCGATGCCCGGGCGTTGTTCGAACAGGTGCATGCGATGCTCGTCGGTGCAGCGGCTGGCAACGGTGACAGCGAGGTGCCGGATCTCGGCAAGCTCGCGGCGCTGAGCGGCGTGAGTCAGTTCCCCACGCGGGTCAAGTGCGCCGCGCTCGCCTGGCAGGCACTCAGACAGGTGCTCGACGACGCCGACCCCACGACCGTCACGACCGAATCTTCCGAGCCGTAGCCCGAATCAGTTTCTCCCACCGAGGAGTCGAAGAGATGTCCCAACCCCGAGCGATCGCCGAGCTTCCCGACGACTGTGCCGTGACGTTGATCCCGAGCGGCATGAGCGCGATCCTCCATGCCGGCGACCAGGTGATGGTCACCCAGGCGCTCGGCGGGTCGATCACGGTCCAGACCCCGACCGGTCACCTGGCCCGCATCGAGGCCCGCGATCTGCGCCGCATGGGCCTGGAGGACCTGCTCGGTGAACCCGAGGAAGAAAAGGGTGCCGACCCGCTGGCCGAGTTCTCGATGGACGCGGTCACCGAGCAACTCCGCACGGTGTTCGACCCGGAGATTCCGATCAACGTCGTCGACCTCGGCCTCATCTACCGCTGTGAGGCGATCCCCGTCGAGGGCGGCGGCAACCGGATCAGCATCGACATGACGATGACCGCGCCAGGTTGTGGGATGGGCGACATCCTCGCCGAGGACGTCAAGGCCAAGCTGCTCCGCCAACCCGGGGTCGCCGGCGTCGAGGTGAACATCGTGTTCGACCCGCCCTGGGGCATGGAGAAGATGTCCGAGACCGCCAAGATCGAACTCGGCCTGTACTGACGCACCGATCGGTCCGCCGATCGATGGCGCTGGCCGACCGAATCACGTTCCGACCGGGAGCCGCGGTCGTTCCACCAGAAGCAAAGAAGACAAGGAACCCCGATGCCCCACACCCATGTCCCTCGCAACGAGCCTCTCCCGGGAATCGCCAACATCATCGCGATCGGTTCGGGCAAGGGGGGTGTCGGCAAGTCGACGGTGGCGGTGAACCTGGCGCTGGCGTTGTCCCACGCCGGTCACCGGGTCGGCCTGGTCGACACCGACGTGTTGGGCCCGTCGATCCCCGGCATGTTGGGGCTGTCGTTCGGTGAACCGCCGCAGGCGTCACCCGACGGCAAGCTGTTGCCGACCGAGGTGCACGGCATCAGAGCGGTGTCGATGGGGCTGCTGAGATCAGACGACGAACCGGCGATCATGCGTGGCCCGATGGTCACCAAGTACCTCCAGATGTTCCTCGCGCAGGTCGCCTGGGGTGAGTTGGACTATCTGGTGCTGGATCTGCCCCCGGGCACCGGTGACACCCAGCTCACGCTCGCCCAGTCGGTGCAGCTCACCGGCGCGGTGATCGTCACCACACCACAGGACGTCTCACTCAAGATCGCCCGACGTGGCCTGCGCATGTTCGAGAAGGTGTCGGTGCCGATCCTGGGGGTCGTGGAGAACATGGGCACGTTCACCTGCCCGCACTGTGGGTCGACGACCGACATCTTCTCCCACGGCGGTGGGTCGCGCATGTCGCGGGAACTCGAGGTCCCGTTCCTCGGTTCGTTGCCGCTCGATCCGGCCGTGGTGGATTCGGGCGACACCGGCACGCCGATCGTGGCGGCCGCACCCGAGTCGGTCTCCGCGCTGGCCTACGGCGCGATCGCGTCGGAACTCATCGCGCAGGCCGAAGGCCGTGGCGCGACCGGGTTGCGACCCTTCGCCTGGAACTGGGACACCGGTGAAGGCGCCCCCGAATGGGGCGAATCTGCCGGGGGCGCCGGCGACGCGCCGGTGGGACTGCGGGCCCGGGACGCGCGCACCGTCGAGGTCGGCTGGGACGACGGCCGCATCGACTCACTCGATGTGCGCGACCTGCGCCTGGCGTGTCCGTGCGCCTACTGCGTGGAGGAGATGAGTGGCGAGGCGCTGTTGGACCCGGCCACGGTGCCGGCCGACGTGCATCCCCGTAGGATCACCTCTGTGGGAACGTACGCGATGATCATCGACTGGTCAGACGGCCACGGCACCGGTATCTACACCTTCACCTACCTGCGTCGCCTTGCGGAGCACCTGGCCGCGTCGGTGTCCGAGGAGGTCTGATGTCGCTGACGGCTTCGCCGTCGACGGAACCGTCGACGATCCGGATTCGGGCCGAGGTGTCCGAGGCCGATCCGGACACGTGTCGGTTCATCTGTTCGACCGAAGTGCACCCGGGCGGGCCGTTCGCGTTCACCTCCGCGCTCGACGCGGCCGGGTCGCCCTTGCCCCAGCACCTGTTCGACCTCGACGTGGTCACCCACGTGCTGATCGCCGGCACCGTGGTGAGCGTCACCAAGAGGACCGATGTGGACTGGGGTGATCTGCGCAAGAGGATCGGTGGGATCATCCGTGAGCTGCTCACCTCTGCCGCGCCGGCGGTGCTCGATTCGGTGCCCGACATCGACGGCCGTGCGGGTGCCGGTCCCCGCGACGAAGCCGAGCTGCGCCGGATCATCGAGCGGTTGTTCGAACGTGAGGTGAACCCGCGGGTCGCCGCCCACGGGGGATCGATCTCGATGGTGCGCCTCGACGGCGACACCCTGTCGATCTCGATGCACGGCGGCTGTCAGGGCTGCTCGTCGTCGCAGGTGACGGTGAAGTCGAGTGTCGAGGTGATGGTCAAACGGGTCGCCCCGGAGATCACCCAGATCGTGGATGTGACCGACCACGCCGCGGGCAAGGACCCGTATCTGCGTGGTCCGGTTCGGCTCGCACCGATCACCACTCGTCGAGGTCGGGTCTGAACCATGCCGATGCGCCAGGAGTGCAAGCACTTCCAGTCCCGCACGTACCCCAACGGTGACACGGTGCGGAAGTGTGCCCTCGACCTCGCTCCGGAAGCGCCGTGGCGTTGCCCGGACGATTGCCCAAGCTTCGAGCGTCGCCTTGCGGACGTGAACTGGGCGCACGGGACGCTCGTGGTGGCGCCGACGCCGGATGAACCCGACGCCCAAGGGATCGCCGAGTTGTTGGATTCGGCCGAGGACATCGTCAATGCGGCCGCTCCGCAGATCCACGCGGAGGTCGACGCCGAGCGGAACCGTCCACGTGGCATCCTCGGCTGGTTCCGGCAACGCCGCCGAGGCTGACCCGTCCCGAGGCGAAATTTGGAGCCAAAAGGCTGACGTTCGACCTTTTCGCTCCGAATTTGGAGTAGTCGATGGCGGTGCGTCACGTGGGGACGGGGGCGAATCCTTCACGCATTCCGCGGCCATGGGCTTGTCGCACCGTTCGCCCATCACGATGAGCCCGTGGGGCCAGGCTGCGATCGAGATCGTCGGCGGGTAGAGCTCATTCAGCTCCGCGGGTGGGACGACCTCGGTGGCTCGTCCGCCAGCAGGGAATCGCCAGATCGAAGCGGCTCCCTTCGGTCCGGACATGAGGACCCATGCGGTCGTCCCCGACAGCACAGCCGTGTTCACCCCGACATCGTCGGGCCAGCCGGTGACCCGAACGGGGCCGTCCAGCGGTTTCACGGTCGTGGTCGAGGCGGCCTGCGCATCGGTGACCCGAGAGCCCGTTGGGGTCGAAGAGCCACATCCCGCGCCGAAGAGCGACACCGCCAGTACGACGCTCGCGACCCGGCTCGACCGTTTGAACGCGGGCCGATCCCGACGTCGAAGGATGGTTCTCGTTCCCATGAGCGCCTCCTCCCACACTCGACTACCGCTAGGAACCAGACCCTGTCGGGGGGGGTTCGGACGGCAAGGGGGAGTGTGTCCCGGCTGGGGTCAGCGAGTGGCGCCGACCCCGGCTTCGGCCAGTGCCCGGGTCAGCGTCGTCCAACCAAGGGTGGCGCACTTGATCCGGCGGGGGTAGCGCAACACGCCGCGCAACGCGACCAGGTCGCCCAGTGATGCCTCGTCGGGTACGGGTGTCGCGTCGTCTGCGGGCAGCCCGTCGGCGTCGAGCGCGGAGACGTCACCGAGGGATGCTTCGTGCACCGACATGAGCGTGTTGAACGTCGCGACGACGCCCTCGACCTCGTCGAGTGACCGACCCTGAAGCGTCTCGGCCATCATCGACGCGGACGACAGGCTGATCGAACAGCCCTGGCCGGCGATGCGGATCTTGGTCAGCCGACCGTCGGCGACCTCGGTGTACACGGTCACCTCGTCGCCACACAGCGGGTTGAACCCGTCAGCCCGCGTCGCCGGCGGCACGTCGAGCTCGCCACGGCACCGCGGGTTGCGGTAGTGGTCGAGGATGACTTCCTTGTAGAGGTCTTCGAGGCCGGCCATGCACGGCTCCTTGCGAGTTGGTCGAAGGGGTTCGGTCGATCCGGTGTCGGTCGGTTCGCAGCGACCGTCAGACGGTGAAGAACTCGGCGGTCGCCGCCAGCGCATCGGCGAGGGCGTCGATGTCGGCTTCGTCGTTGTAGACGTACCACGACGCCCGGGCGGTCGCCCCGATGCCCAGACACCGCATGAGCGGCTTGGCGCAGTGGTGACCGGCACGGACGCACACGCCGTGCTCGTCGAGCACCTGGGAGATGTCGTGGGGGTGGATGTCGTCGAAGCTGAACGACGCGATTCCGCCGCGCTCGACGGGGTCGGGCGGTCCCCAGATCCGGATCTTGTCACCGAACCGCTCGTTCAACGTGGCCAGCGCATAGCGGTTGAGTTGGATCTCGTGGGCGCGGACCCGGTCCATGCCGAGCCCTTCGAGCACGTCGATGGCCGCTTCGAGGCCGACGGCCTCGATGATCGGCATCGTGCCGGCCTCGAACTTCCAGGGCAGCTCGTTCACGGTGAACCCGTCGAGGCGCACATCCGCGATCATCTCGCCGCCACCCAGGAACGGTGGCATCGCATCGAGGAGTTCGGTGCGACCCCACAGCACCCCGATGCCGGTCGGCCCGAGCATCTTGTGGGCGCTGAACGCGATGAAGTCCGCGCCCGACTCGGTCACATCCACCGGCATGTGGGGCACCGACTGGCACGCGTCGACCAGGCACAGAGCACCGGCTGCGTGCGCGGCGGCCGCGAGTGCCGGTATGTCGTTGATCGTGGCCAGCACGTTGGACTCCGCGGTGACCGTGAGCAGCTTCGCCCCCTCCAACAGCGTGTCGAGGTCGGTGAGGTCCAACCGGCCGTCCGCGTCGATCGGAATGAAGCGCAACTCACAGCCACGCTCGGCCGCGAGCATCTGCCACGGGACGATGTTCGCGTGATGCTCCATCTCGCTGGCGACCACCACGTCGCCGGGGCCGAGATTCGCCCGACCCCAGGTCTGGGCCACCAGGTTGATCGCCTCGGTGGCATTGCGGGTGAAGATCACCTCGTGGGCTTCGGGTGCGCCGATGAACCGGGCCGTCGCCCGGCGTGCCGACTCGTATGCGGAGGTGGCTTCTTCAGCGATCGTGTAGACGCCCCGGTGCACGTTCGCGTAGCTCGTGCGGGCAAAGGCGCTCATGGCGTCGAGCACCGCGTCGGGTTTCTGCGACGACGCGGCCGAGTCGAGGTAGACCACCCGTTTCCCGTGGACCTTGCGCGACAGGATCGGGTAGTCGCCTTTGACCACCGTCGCGTCCAGCTCGAAGGGGTCGGCGGCGGTCTGTACAGTGGTCATCGCCTCGCCAGTCTACGGTCGTCCGGCCCCGACCCGGCAAGGGCCAGTAGGCATGAAAAGCCCGGCGGACCCAGGTCGTCTTCGGATACGCTCGGGTCCCATGGGCAGATTGTCGCGTTCGATGCAGTTGTTCTCGGCCTCGTGGAGCGTGTTGCGGGAAGACAAGCGGCTGATGGTCTTCCCGGTCATCGCCGCCGCGGCCGGCCTCGGAGTGATCGCGGTGTTCGCCGTCCCGATCCTGTTGGCCTTCGTGCATTTCACCACCACCGTCGACGCCTACGGAGTGGAACAGACGAGTCCGTCGATGGAGCCGATGGGCTGGGTACTCACCGCGATCGGCTATGTCGTCGCGATGTACGTGGGCACGTTCATGAACGCTGCGCTGATCGTGGCCGCGAACGAACGCCTCACCGGCACCGGTCCGGGAACCGTCACGAGTGGATTTCGTGGTGCCTCGGAAAAAGCGGGGGCGATCTTCGGCTGGGTGCTCGTGGCCGCGACCGTCGGACTGGTGCTGCGGGCCGTCGAGGAACGGCTCGGGCTGATCGGCAGGTTCGTGATCGGGATCATCGGGATCGCCTGGTCGCTGTTGACCTTCCTGGTGGTACCGGTGCTCGTACTCGAGCACAACTCGACCGGAGCGACCATCTCGCGTTCGGCGAAGCTGTTCAAGTCGACCTGGGGCGAGAACATGATCGGCAACGCCGGGTTCGCCGTCTTCAGCTTCGCTCTCGTGCTCAGCGCCGGGGCGCTGTTCTTCATCGGCGTACTCACGGGCACCGCCGCGGGCATGATCCTGATGGGCATCGTCGCCGTGTCGTGGCTGCTGGTGGGCTCCCAGGTGCTGGCGGCGATGTCGGGCATCTACCGGGTCGCGCTGTACCGCTACGCCGTCGACGGCCGAGCCCCGCAGGCGTACGCCGCGTTCGACTTCGCCGGCGCGTTCCGACCCAAGAAGTCCTCCGGATTGTTCTCGTCGTCGAGGTCGCGAACGGTGTACCGCTCGACACCCGCCGGGCAGCCCCGTCGTGACCCTTGGAAGGCCTGGGAGCCACCGGCTCCAGAACAGGTCCACGGTGAGTTCGGCATCGACATCCCAGGCGCCGCCGCGCTCCCCGGTCATCCGACACCGCAGGGACATCCGACCCCGGGGCCCGCCACGCCCGGCTACCCGGCTTCCGGCTCCGCCGCACCGGGGTCCTCAGACCCGGGTTCGACCCCGCCGCCTGGCCCGCCCGGCGTACCGCCGTCGTCGGGTCCAGGTGCGCCCGGCGGCAGCTCGTTCTGAGCGCTCGCTGCGTCGCTGACAGACGACGCGGTCGGCAGTGGCCGCGTTGCACGGACCCGGTCGGACCGATTTCGCCCGGTCCGGTCCAGGATTGACCGGTCTTCGAAGGTACGGCCCAGCGGTGGTCGGCCGGATGTGCGACCGCATCCATTGAAGTGCGCGGCCCGTGGGCGTAGTGTCGCAGCGCGCACGCCATCGTGCCGCGAGTGATGACCGCTGCCGACCCGGCCCGAGGAGGGGCGCATGGATGTTCGATCCGACCGGGCGCGCCGCGTGGCCACCGCCTGCAGCGTCGCTGCCGCCGTGCTTCTCGTGGCCGGAATCACCCGACCGCCGGCTCGGACCGGGATCGCGTCCACCATCTCGATGCACGAGCTCTTCGACCTGCTGCTCGCCGGGAACCTGCCGCTGCGCGTTCCCCGTTGGATCGGCCTGTTCGGTTACCTCCCCGCACTCGGCGGGGCGCTGCTGCTCTTGGCCGAAGCGACCCGGGGCCCGCGCCGTGTCGTGGTTCGCTCGGTCGGGCTCGCCGTCGTGGTGGTCTCGGGCATCGGGATCGTGTGGTTCGGCCCGTGGGGTGCCCCCGGCAACCTCGGCGCCGGATCATGGATCGTGCTCGCCGGGATGGGATGCGCACTTCTGGGCGCAGGTGTCGAATCGGTCGAAGCCGTGAGGGTCGTGGCGAAACGAATCGTTCGGAGGAACGGAGATGAGCATGTTCTGTCGACAGTGCGGGAGTGAGTTCGCGGACGGCGTGAACGTCCGGTTCTGCCCCGAGTGCGGCCTCGCGGTCGCAAGCCCTGGGCCGGATTCGACCGCCATGTCCGACGACACGTGGCCGACGACGAATCCGGCTGCCAGCGTGGTCGCACCATGGCCCGCCGTGTCGTCCGCATCACCCGAGTCGCAGGCGGTGACCCCAGGTGCCGGCGGTGAGGGCCGACGGCTGGGGCGGGTGCTCGGTGCCCTCGGCGCGGTGATTCTCGTGGTGCTGGCCGTGACGGTGGTCCAGGGTGTTCGCGGTCGTTCTGCCGGCGCGTCGAGCCCTGATGATCTCGTGCAGCGCCTGACCCGGGCGACGGTGAACACCGACCCCGCGGCGGCCATCGCTCTGCTCGATCCCGAAGAGGTGCCCGGCCTCGGTGCGTTGTATGAAACCGCGGTCACCCAGGCACGCAAGGGAGCGGACATCGACGTGCCGGGTGCACTCGCTGCGGTGTCGATCACGGCGAGCGACGTCACCCACACCGTCACCTACCTCGACCCGGCCGAGAAGTACGCCAAGGTCACGTTCACCGGCGGGAGCCTGACTGTCGACACCGAACCCGAAGCGTTGCCCGAGGGCATCCGCAAACGGATCACCGACAACGGTGGCACCCTCCCCGAGGCCGACCACCAGACCCAGCACTTCTCACAGATGGCGACCACCAGCATGAACGGCAAGCGGATCGACCCGTTCCTGGTACTGGTGAAGAACGATGGCCGTTGGTACGTGAGCATCACGATGACCATCGGCGAGTACGCGGTCGAGGTGGCCGACCTGCCGGGCGGCGACTTCCGAGCGACGCCGCAACCCGGTCCGGCGGCCGAATCGCCCGAACGCGCCGTGGCGACGTTGCTGGATGCGGCGAAGGCGACCGTGAACACCGGTGAGTCCGACGGGCCACCCTTGACCGGTCTGCTGCCCCAGGCGCAGACCCGCGCGTTCCGCATCTACGGCAAGTCGATGGGGTCGTGGCTGGGTCGTGAGAGCGGTCAGAGCGGCGTCGACGGAACGGGAAGTGGCGCGATCGACGGGGGACCCGGGCCGGCCGTCGGCGGCGACGGAGAGGTCCCCGACTTCTCCGGGCCCGGCGCAGGATTCCTCGGGCTCGCCAAGGACTGCAGTGGGTGCGGGGTCGACTATCACGACCTGCAGGTCTCGGTCCGCCAGAGCGGTTCGCTCACCTACGCGGTGCTCGACTCGCTCCGAGTCGATGAGAAGGAACAGGACTGCGGCTTCCCCGGCTCCACCGAAGGAAACGGGTGGTACAACTACGCCCCCGGTGACAGCGCCGTGCCCGCCGGTCCCGATGGCGTTCCCGACGAAGGCGGATTCAGCGTCGACGGATCCACCGGTGCGGTCGTGGGTGGGCCGATCGAGGCGGGCGGCCCGCCCGGGTCAGCTCCGGATGAGCAGTGTGGGATCCAGACGGGCACCGCATCGTGGGACGGACAGTGCGTGACCTATTCGACGAAGCATTCGCCGGCCGCGGCCTGGGCCGACGACGAGTCGGGCAAGGGTTGCCTCGACGACGAGCTCGGCGACTCGGGGCTCACCCTCGCCGACTTCGGCGTGACCGACGTGCACGTCGTCGTGTCCCAGGAGCGGGGTGGCTGGGTGATCGACCCGGTGGCCACGATCATGGACTACGGCCGGACCGCCCTGAGCCACCTGAGCGACCCGAAGGTGAAGGCCGCGCTCGAGAGCGACTGAACCGCCGATCGAACATGGTTTGGTCGGGACCCTCGGCGCGGTGCCCGACCGGGCCGTGTTGAACTGTCGCTCGACGGATCGCGCTCGTGTGGTTCCCCGGACCGCTTGGCGCGACGCCCGCCAGTGGCAGGCTCGACCCGTCCCTGTCGGATCACCGAGAGGCAACCTGGGGAGCATGCGTTCTCTTGTTCACCGCGCGGGGATCCTGGCTTGTCGGTGCTGAACGGCCGACTACCAACCCCGTTCGACCCACTCGTCGAAGCTGGGCCGTTCGGTGCCGACGGTCGTGTCGAGACCGTGGCCCGGCATGACGATCGTGTCGTCGGACAACGTGGCGAACAGGCGCTCGTCGATCGAGGCGATGATGGCTTTGAAGTCGCCGCCTTCGAGGGAGGTGTTGCCCGGGCCACCGGGGAAGAGCGTGTCGCCCGAGAACAACACCGGGGCATGGTCGAGACGGAAGCAGATCGACCCGGGCGTGTGGCCCGGTGTGTGGATCGTGTGCAGTGCCAGGTCGCCGAACTCGATGACGACGTCGTCGTCGAGGGTGGTGTCATAGGAGGGGAGCATGTCGGCATCCGCCGCGGTCACCGCGACCTCGTAGCCGGCTTCGCGCAGCTCGGGGATCGCTTGGATGTGGTCCCAGTGGCCGTGGGTCTCGAGTACCCGTCGCACCCCGAGATCGCGGGCGAGTTCGAGGAGCAACTCGTGTTCGTTCGCCGCGTCGATGAGCACGGCATCACCGGTTCGCCTGGAACGCAGGACGAACACGTTGTTGTCGAA
>JBDZUV010000056.1:0-19210 GCA_040255345.1 Actinomycetota bacterium
GAGGCGGTCATATGGCGGCAACTTCGCCATCACCGCACCCTACCCCGATTCCCCGAGCGACTCATGGAGACGCGTGCGTCACGCGTCCGCCTGGGCGGGGAATGGGTCGGAGAGAAGCCCCGCCTCACGCGCTTGGCTCACCCCAGCGGTGGATGACCGCAAACCATCCCACCGCGGCCACGCCGCCGGACATCGCGGCTAGACCTCGGTCACGTCGACGAGACCGTCGAGCGCGGTGAAGTCCTTCCCGTTGCGGGTGTACCGCGGAAGCTCTGCAGCCAATGCCGTCGCCGCGATGAGAAGATCGACGGCCCGCGCGCCACGGGCCGTACGCCCGGTCGAAGCGACCGCGGCAAAGACACGGCCGTAGGCGCGGGCGGCATTGCCGTCGAAGGGCAGCGGGTAGAAGGTCGCTTCGGCACGCTGGAGCCGGTCCTGTCGCCGAGCGCGCTCGGCGGCGTCACGCGCCGCGGACGGGCAGAGTTCGAGACCAGCGCGGCGTCGCTCGTCACCGCGGCCTCGCTCCTCAGCGCGACAACGGACGCGAGCGCGCCGAGTCCGGTGCCGGTGGCTTCTGTCGACTTCGCCGAACGGCAACGGTTCGGCCGTCTGAGGTGGCCGCAGCCCTCAGTCCGTCACCAGAGGTCGACGCTCAGGCCACCGGCCAGGGTGGCACCGAGTTCGCGGGCGGCGTCGAGGTCGGCATCGGTCACCTCCCCGATCACGACGAGGGGCGGCTGCACCTGGTTCCACTGCAGACCGGTGAGGATCTTGTTCGTCTGGTCCAGGGCGCCGGTCGCGTCGGTGTCGCCCTTCATGACGATCGCACAGGGCAGACCGACGGTCTCGTCCAGGCACGGGTAGTAGATGCGCTCCAGGAAGTCCTTCATCAGTCCGGTGATCATGCCCAGCCGGGGTGGCGCGGCGAGCACGATGAGGTCCGCGCCACGCACGTCGTCGGGCCCCGCATCGAGCGGCTCGACGACGCGCGTGGTCACCCCCTCGATGCCCTCGGTGTGGGTGCCCTCGACGAGCGCGTCGACCAGTCGGGCGTTGCTGCCTGTGCGTGACGCACATACCACGAGGAGTTGCTTGTCGTCGCCGTCCACTCCCCCAGCATCGCGCCCATCCAGCCGCCGTACCCCGCGCCACGGGAACTTGTCGCAATCAGTCCCGGTATCCGGGCACAACTACGACAAGTTCCGGGAAGGGAAACGCCGGGGGTGCCGATGGGATCAGGCGGTGGGGAGGGTGTAGTCGCCGAAGCGCTCGCGCAGGTCCTTCTTGGAGAACTTGCCGACCGAGGTCTTGGGGATCTCCTCGATGAACACCACGTCGTCGGGCAGCCACCACTTGGCGACCCGGGGCGTGAGGAACTCGATCACCTCGTCGGAGGTGAGCTCCTCGCCTTCGGCAACGACCACGCACGCCAGGGGGCGCTCCTGCCACTTGGGGTGCTTGACCCCGATGACCGCGGCCTCGGCGATCTTGGGGTGGGCCATCATCTCGTTCTCGAGTTCGACCGAAGAGATCCACTCCCCGCCCGACTTGACCACGTCCTTGGTGCGGTCGACGATGCGGATGTAACCGTCCGCGTCGACGGTGGCGACGTCGCCGGTCTTGAGCCAACCATCTTCGGTGAACGACTCAGCGGAGCGGTCGTCGTTGTAGTAGCTCTTCGCGATCCAGGGGCCCTGTGCCTGCAGTTCACCGCGCGATTCGCCGTCTCTGGGCACCTGCTCACCCGTGACCTGATCGACGATCCGCAGGTTCACGCCGATCATCGGCAACCCGATCGTGGAACCCAGCTCGAACAGTTGGTCTTCGGACGCGTCGGCGAACTTCGACTTGACCACCCCGACCGAGCCGACCGGTGAGGTCTCGGTCATGCCCCAGGCCTGGGTGATCGGGATGCCGATCTCGGCCTTGTAGGCCTCCGACAACGAGCGCGGCACCGCCGAGCCGCCACAAGGGACCGCCCGCAGCGCCGAGGTGTCGCGGCCCTTGAGTTCGGGCAGCACACCCATCCAGATGGTGGGCACGCCCGCGGTGATCGAGATCTTCTCCTCCACGATCAGATCGGCGAGCGCCTTGGGGGTCATCTGCGGCCCGGGCATGATCAGGTCGGCCCCGACCCCGACCGTGGCGTGGGCGATACCCCAGGCGTTCGCGTGGAACATCGGCACCACCGGCATGATCCGGTCACGCTCGGTCACACCGATCCCATCGGCGACCATGATTCCCATCGCATGCAGGAACTGCGAGCGGTGGCTGTACACGACGCCCTTGGGGTTGCCCGTGGTGCCCGAGGTGTAACACATCATCGCGGCGTCGTTCTCGTCTGCGACATGGAACTCCACGGGCGACGCCGCGGCGAGCAGGGTCTCGTAATCGTGGAGCTGGATCTTGCCGGCGTCGGTCGGCAGCTCGCCGGCGCCGTCGTCCATGATCACGATGTGGCGCACCGTCTCGAAGGTGTCGAGCAACGGCCACAGCAGCTTGGTGAGTGAACCGTCGATGAAGATCACCTCGTCTTCGGCGTGGTTCACGATGTAGCTGAGCTGCTCGGGGAACAGCCGGATGTTCAGTGTGTGGACGACCCGGCCCGTGCAGGGCGCGCCGAAGTAGAGCTCGAGGTGTCGCTGGGTGTTCCAGCCGAACGTGCCCACCCGGGCATCGGCCGACAGGCCCAGGTCGTCGAAGACGCCACCCAACTTGCGGGTCCGTGCCGCCCATTCGCCGTAGGTCGTCCGGTCGCGCCCGGTGGCGGTGCCGGTGACGATCTCCTTGTCGGCGAACAACTTCTCGGCACGGTCGAACAGCATGATCTCCGACAGCGGCACATCCTGCATCAGGCCCTTCATCGAACAAACCCCTTGGCAACACCGGCCATGCTGTGCACGACACCCCGGGACCGGGACCGGCGTGACGCGCCCTGCAGCGTAGGCGACCCGCCATACTGGAGGTGGCGAAACGACCGAGGGCCGGGACCATGGCACGAAAATCGAAGCGGCGACCCTCGACCGAGATCTGGGATGTCGAAGCCCTCACCGTGCGCCACGTCATGGCCTCGGCGGCACATTCCGAGTACCTGTGCCCAGGCTGCAATCAGGTGATCCCGCCCGGGATCGGCCACTACGCCGTGGTGCCTGACCGGTTCCCCGATGATCGACGCCACTGGCATCGAGGCTGCTGGGACCGCCGCTCCCGGGCGCGTCCGGGCTCAGCTTGCTGATGCCATGGCGGTGACGGCGAGGTCGATCGAGTAGTGCGGATCGCCACCACTCCGGGCCCGCGGGATGTCGGGCGCGTCGGCGCAGCGATGTCGGGCCTGCCGGTCGGGTGGTCGGATCGGCCGGTCGAACCGGTCGAAGAACTCGAACCCCTGCTCCCCGTCGGCTTCGATTCGGAACGCTTCGTGGTGGACGAGACGATGATGCCGATTGCACAAAAGAAGAAGGTTCGCCATGTCGGTCGGCCCGCCATCTTCCCAATACCAAACATGATGCGCGTCGACATACCGCGTGTTGGAACACCCCGGAAAGCAACACCCATGGTCACGGGCTTTGAGCAGGCGGCGCTGCCGATTCGACACCAGCCGTTGGGCACGACCCAGATCCAACGATGAGCCATCCGCCCCGACCAGCAGTGGGCGAATCCGGGCATCACACGCCAAACGGCGCGCATCCCCGAAGCCGACACTCGAACCATTGGTGAGATGGCACTCACCGCATGCGTCGTGACCGGCGAGAAACGCTCCATCGACGTGCAACACGACTTCGGTGTGCTCACCCCGAACGATAGGCACCGGCCCCACCTCCAAGCCGGTCGCCGCCAAACCCAGCAACGCTTCCAAGCGACGTTGCGCTGTCGGGCGAGGCGACGGGGACTGTGCCGAGCCGGCCTGGTCCAAGACGTCGTCACCATCGACCCCGACTGCCGTGACATCTTCGCCACACTCGTGTCCGTCGTCGTGCCCGCCCTCGCTGTCGCCTTGCTGGTCACGCCACCGTTGTTCCATCTGTGACTCCAACGCCGCGCGCACCACTGCTGCATCATCGGGCGCCAACACCGCGAGGAGCTCGACGAGGTCGTCGTCACGCTCGTGCCACCACACCCCCGAGAGCGCTTCACGATCCTCGGCTTCACGACCCAGTTCTCGGTCGGACTTGCCGTCACGCTCGCTTCGCCGATACGCGGACGCGATCCGCGACAACTGCGTGGCAGAGGCCTCCCTGGCGAGCTCGCACCAATGAGCTTCTGAAGCATCGGTCGCGACCCCCAGCGCGCACTGCGCTTTCGACGTCGACAACGCCCCCGACTCCCACGCCGCAGCAATAGCCGGTCGGTTCGCCAACGCAGCCCCGGCATCGGCAAGCCCGGTCGCAGCCCGCGCCGACATCCCCAGATCGACCGATGCCCACTGGCCGAACGACCCGAACCCCGACTCTGCCTGGTCACCGTTCCGCTCACGAAACACCGCCATGGCCCGCGCCACCCGAGCCTGAGACGCCGCTATCGACGCGGAAGCTGCGATCAAGGCTTCTCTCAACGCGCCGATCTCCATCGTCTCAGCGGCCTCGGTGACCGGGATGGAAGCGTCCAACAAATCCACACCCGCATTGTAGCGAACGTACGTTCGATTCACAACCGAAAACCCAAAGGTTTCCGTGATTTCAGCGGCTGAGATCGCCGCGCACGCCGGAGTGCTTGCCCAGGTCGCTGATCCCCTCTGCGTATTGCGCCCCCTATAGCGCGTTGAACGAGCTATCGTGCGGGCGTGGCCTCCAACGAGATGCGCGAACCGACGTTTCTCGTGCTGCTCGCCCTCAGCGACGAGCCCCTGCACGGCTACGGCATCATCGCCTCGGTTCGGGATCTCTCCGACGGGCGGGTGAATCTGGGCGCCGGCACGCTCTACGGCGCGCTCGACCGGCTGCGCGTCGGCGGTCAGATCGAGCCCGACCACGACGAGACCGTGGATGGGCGCCTCCGCCGCTACTACCGGCTCACCGGCGCGGGACGTCTCGCTCTCGAGGACGAGACCCGACGGCGCCTGACCCTCGCCCAACGTGCGACAGCACGCTTGGGCATTGCCGGATGGGCGAGCGCATGAGCGGCGATTGGAACGTGCAGCACCTGCTCGACACGTGGGTCGGTCCAGCCTTCGAGCGGCCGCCCGACCCGATGATCGCGCCCGCCGACACGACCCGTGCCGAAAGCCGGGCGCGCCGGGCACTGCGCTGGTATCGGCCATCGTGGCGTGAAGCTCACGGCGAGGAGCTCGTCTCGACCATCCTCGACACGTTGCCAGACTCTGTCGACCGCGACGATCGGGGCCTGGGGTGGCGCACGCACCTGGATCTGGTGCGCGGTGGGCTCGCCCAGCGACGCCATGCTCGCCCGACCTTGGGTGCCCGGTACCGGCTGTTCAAAGGCACCGAACCGCTCACTCCCGAGGGGCTCGCCTGGCTGCGAGACACGCTCGATCAACGTGGCTTCTGTCTGCTCGACGTTGTCCAACTCGTGGCCGCGACCATGCCGCAGATCATCCTCTGGAGCACGCTCGATTGGCCTCATCGGGCCCTGTCGACTCCACTCGTGATGCTCGGTGTTCTCGTGCCGCTCGCGATCCTCACCCTGTGCGCGATGGGCCTCACCACCCGGCGAAAATGGATCCGCACAGCCGGCCTCGACGCGTCGGGCTGGCCCCTGATCTGGAATCCGCCCCCGCCGACCCATCGTCTACTGGTCCCGGCACCGCCACCGCGGTGGGTCGTCGGTGAACTGCGATCCCTGCTCTGTATGGCCTTCCTGGCCGCCATTGCGTCAACCGCTTCGGCGTTCGTCACCTTGCGCGGCGCGGCGCAGCTCGCACGCCAGTTGCAGATGGATCCCGCGTCGCTCCTCGGGAACGTGCCGAAGGACGTGTTCGAGTTCGTCGGAATCTGGCTGATCCTCGGTGTCGTGCTTGCGGTCCCGATCGGCTTACGGGCCCGGAAGCTGTGCGGGCCGGGCGGCTACGCCCGGCCAGGCATGATCGCTCGAGAGGTGCCGGCGAATGTGGTCATCCACGATTTGTCGCCGACGAGGTGGCCGACGGCAATCCTGATCGCCATCGGAGCCGCGATCCCGTTCATCGGGTGGCTGGTCGGCATGGCAGCACTCGTGGCGATCCCGGTGATCGCCAGGTTGCTCGGGACGGTCAGGCGCATCGAAGCCGAGACCGGCTCCGCCGTGCACCACCACCAGATCGCCCGCGTCTTCGGCCGCTGACTCCGCGCGGCCGATTCTCCGCACCCGGTTCGGACGGCGAGAGAGACGGGGTGGGTGCCTCAGGCGTCGTGAGGAAGACCGAGGACCCGTTCGGCGACGATGTTGCGCTGCACCGCCCAGGTGCCGCCACCGATCGTGAGCGCCTGGGAGAACAGGTAGCCGAAATGCCAGATCCCCTGGTCGCCCCCGAGCGGGCCGGTGGCGGCGCCGCCGTCGAGCAGCCCGGCCGCACCGGACAGGTCCTTGGCGAGCCCCATGATGTCCTGGCCGTGTTCGTCGGCCTTGATCTTGCGGACCGATGCCTCCGGACCCGGCTCGGCACCCTTGATGCGGGCGCTCAAGGTGCGCAGGCGGATCAGCCGCAGGATCTCGGCATCGATGTACAACGATGCGAGTCGGTCACGCAGCATCGGGTCGTCGGTCGAGCCGGCGGCCCGCACCGCGTCCAACAGGTCCGCCGCGGTCGGTCCCATACCCCAGAGTGCGCCCGGTTCGGACAGTGACACGCGTTCGTTGCCGAGGGTGACCTTGGCGAGCGACCAACCCTTGTTCACCTCACCGACCCGATTCGCATCGGGAATGCGGACGTCGGTGAAGAACACCTGGTTGAAGTTGTGCGCGCCGGTCATCTCCACGATCGGGGTCATCTCGATGCCCGGGGTGGCCATGTCGACCACGAAGTAGGTGATGCCCGCGTGCTTGTCGGCGTCGGGGTCGGTGCGGGCGATCAGGATGCCCCAGGTCGCGAGATGCCCCAACGAGGTCCAGATCTTGGCGCCGTTCACCACCCACTCGTCGCCGTCGCGCATCGCGCGGGTGGTGAGGCTCGCCAGGTCCGAACCGGCGTCGGGCTCGCTGAAGAGCTGACACCAGATCTCCTCCCCCGACAGCATCTTGGGCAACCACTGCTGCTGCTGTTCGGTCGTGCCCGCATACAACAGCGTCGGACCCGCCCAGCCGATCCCGATCGGGTTGTTCGGGCGGCGGATCCCCGCCGCCTTCAATTCGGCGTCGATGACCAGTTGCGTGATCGGGTCGGCATCCAGCCCGTAGGGTTCGGGCCAGTGGGGTGCGACATAGCCGGCCGCCGCGAGCTCGACGCCGGTCGCGTCGGGGTGCTCTGAGATCCAGGCCCGCACTCGGGCTCGGCGTGGGTCGTCGGGTTCAGGCAGTTCGAAATCCATGGATGGAGGACGGTAGCTTGCCGGACCGATGGCCGTCGGCTTCCGCCCTCCCCGCCGCAGGTCCACCCAGGTGGCCTCGTGAGCGACAAGCCCGGATTGCGCCTGGTCGCGATCGCCGGATCGGCGCCGGGCACCGTGCGCCTCGACGGAGAAGAGGTGCCCACCATCACCGCGGCGCTCGGCGCGGCGAGGTCCGGATCGATCATCGACATCGGCCGCGGCCACTATGGCCGGGCCGCGGAGTCGTTTCCGCTGCGGGTTCCCGACGAGGTGACCCTGCGTGGTCCGGCGCCCCCGGACATCCCCCGGGAGGCCCGCAAGCACCTGCCCACACCGGCCCCCGCGGCGCTCGTCGCCGACGGTCCGGTGCTCGAGGTCCTCGGATCCGACGTGCGGATCGAGCACCTCGACCTCCGGTCGACCCGCCCGGGTACCGGCCCGGCGGTGGTGATCGGAGCCGGCGAGCGGGTGATCGTCGACTCGTGCACGGTGTCGGGCACCCTCCAGGTCTCCGGTGCGCGCGACCCCGAGATCCGCTGGACGAGCCTCGAGCACGGCCGAGTGGTCGGCACCGAGGTCAGGGGGCTCGGCATCGTCGGTGGCGGCGTCACCGGCACCCACGGCACCGGCGCGCTCGTCGAGGTCGACCGCGGAACCGATCTGCGGATCGAGGCGACCGCGCTGACCGACGGCGTAGTCGGGGTCGCGCTCACCGCATGCCGGAACGTCCTGATCGGCGGCTGCGCGGTGTTGGCCGACGATACGGCGATCCGCATCGAGGGCTCGCGGCACCTCGCGGTGAGCGGAAACCGCCTGCGCGCGCCACGTGCGGTGCACCTGAGCGACTGCACCGACGGAGAGATCACCGCCAACGGGGTGGAGTGGGCCGACGTCGCCTTCACGCTCGCGCACTGCACCGGTATCGCCATCGGGTCGAACCACATCGGTGACGCCCGAGCCACCCTCGACGAGACACCGGGGTGACGGGCCGCGGTCGGACGCCTCCGACACGGCGCCTACACTCTGACCGCACGTGAGTGCCCGACCGGAACGTCGGCGCGCTCGACCGCACAGCGCCACACCAGCACACCGCAATGCAAGGGGAACCCATGACCGGTTGGAACTTCGCAGACGTCTGGGAAATCGTCGCCCGCCAGATCCCGGACGCGCCCGCGCAGATCCAAGGTGGTCGTCGCACCACGTGGTCCGAGTTCGACCGGCGCGCGGACGGTGTCGCCCGATTCCTGCTCGACGCCGGCGCGGCCGAACAGGACAAGGTCGCCCAGTACCTCTACAACTGTCCCGAGTACCTCGAATCGGTGTTCGCCACGTTCAAGGCCGGTCTCGTGCCGATCAACACCAACTACCGCTACACCGACTCGGAACTCGTCTATCTCTGGGACAACGCCGACGCGGTCGCCGTGGTCTTCCATGGCGTGTTCACCGAGACGATCGAACGGATCCGCGAGCAGGTCCCCCGGATCGTCACCTGGCTCTGGGTCGACGACGGGTCTGGGGCGTGCCCGGACTGGGCGACGCCGTATGAGGACGCCACGGCGACCGAGCCCGGCGAGCGCCCGGTGCAGGGGCCGTGGGGGCGCAGCGGCGACCACCTCTCGATGATCTACACCGGTGGCACCACCGGCATGCCCAAAGGTGTCATGTGGCGCCAACACGATCTGTTCTGCAACCTCGTGGGCAACTTCATGCCCGAGGCCCGTGAGCGCGTCGACCCCGACCTCATCACCGCCCAGGTGGCCGGGCCGGGGCCGATCGGCATGCCGGCGTGTCCGCTCATGCACGGCACCGGGCAGTACACCCAGCTCATCGTCATGAGCCTCGGCGGTTCGGTCGTGACGCTCGAAGGCCGCAAGCTCGACGTGATCGAGCTACTGGACACCGTCGAGCGCGAGAAGGTGCAACAGATCGCCTTGGTCGGCGATGCGTTCACCAAACCGATCCTGGCCGCGCTCGACGCGGAACCCGACCGTTGGGACCTGTCGAACCTGTTCCTCATCGCGTCTTCGGGCGTGATGTGGAGCGAGGAGTCCAAGAAGCGCCTGTTGGCGTATCAGCCGGGGTTGATCCTGGTCGACGCGTTCTCGTCGTCCGAGGCGATCGGCATGGGCCAGTCGACCTCGACGGCAGGCGGCACCTCGGACACCGCGAAGTTCTCGCTCGGCGAGAACGCCCGGGTGCTGAACGACGCGAACGAAGACGTCGAACCGGGCTCGGGCGAGACCGGACGGGTGGCGCTCAAGGGCTACGTGCCCGTGGGCTACTACAAGGACGAGGAGAAGACGGCCCGCACGTTCCTCGAGATCGACGGCACGCGCTACGTGATCCCCGGCGACTACGCCCGGGTCGAGGCCGACGGTTCGCTCACCCTGCTGGGCCGCGGCTCGGTCGTGATCAACACCGGCGGTGAGAAGGTGTTCCCAGAAGAGGTCGAAGAGGCGCTCAAGACCCACCCGAGCGTCGCCGATGCCGTCGCCGTGGGCGTGCCCGACGACAAGTTCGGTGAGGCCGTCGTCGCGGTGGTCGAACCGGCCGACCCGGTTGCCGGGCTCGACGAAGCCGCGCTGATCGCCCACGTCAAGGGCCAGCTCGCCGCGTACAAGGCTCCCAAGCAGATCCTGACCATCGACACGATCGGGCGGGCACCCAACGCGAAGGTCGACTACAAGCGCCTCAAGGCGTTCGCACGGGAGACCATCGGCGTCTGAACCCGCCGCTCACGAGCCCGTTGTTCAACGGGTGGCGAAGATGATCACGAATGCCGAGGCGTTCGTCAGCGCGTGCGCGATGATGCCGGTCCACAGCGTGCGGCGTCGCAGTACCACGAAACCGAAGATGATCCCGAAGACGCTGTTCGCGGTGATCAGCACGACGTTGTAGAGGCCCAGTCCGGGCGCGAAGTGATAGCAGCCGAAGATCACGCCCTGGATCACCGCCGCGACGGGGCCGCTGAAGCGAGTGAGCAGACCGCGCAGGAGCACCCCGCGGAAGAGCAGTTCCTCGACGAGCGGAGCCACGATGACCCCGACGACCACCAGGGTGATCAGGGCCGAGGTCGGTTGGTCGCGCATCAGCTCCGAGTAGCGCTCGCTGCTGTGGCGCAGCACCGGGATGGCGATCAAGGGCAACGTGACTGCGAGCTGTGCGGCACGGCCGGCGAAGAACAGGATCGGCGCCCAGCCGAGGTCGGACCAGCTGAACCGCAAGCCCAGGTCATGGCCCAGCGTGCCGGTGCCGTAGCGACGCACGACATGCACCACGGTGAACGCCATGCCGCCGTAGACGACGACATAGAACCCCCACTGCAACACCTGGAAGGCATCGAACGTCGTGACGTGACGAACCAGCTGACCGTTGATCACCCGGCCACCCGCGACGAATGCGACCAGCATCCCCAACGCCACCCAGAACGCCGGCGCCCGCAGCGCCGTCAGCGGCTCGCGTGGCGGCGAGGGCACGGGGCCGCCGACCCAGCGGGCCTCGGTCGTCCAACGTGACCCGTCCCACCACCGCAGTGACCCGACCCACCACGGGTCCGGGTACCACCCCGCCGGAGTCGGGTCGGGCGACGCCGGGGGTGGCGGTGGCGGTGGCACCGGCCGAGCGGTCACCGGAGCGAGTCTTCCAACCGCGCAATCAGGACGGATCCGCACCCAGGGTCGTGAACCCCTCACGCGCGGCAGCCTCGGCCAGACGGTGGTCGAACACCCAAAAGCGGGTGCAAGACGGGTCGACTCGGCGAGCGGTGAGTGCGGTTGCGAGTTGGATCGCAGCCCCGGCACGGAGTCCGTGCACTCCGCACAGCCGCGATGCCGACATGAGCACCGCTGTCGACAGCGGCAGCTCGATGACACTTGCTCCCGTCGAGAAATGGCCGGCCGCCAGTTCTGCAGCCACGGCGTCGGCGAGACGTCGGGCAAACGCGGTCCCCAACGATCCTGCCCGATTCTTCTGCCACAATGCGGATGTCGTCTCGACCCGAGTCAGTGCGGCCAAGATGAACGGTCCGGTCTCGGTACCGACCTGCTCGGTCCCTGCCTCGTCCGCGTACAGCTTCACGATCGCCGACGCGTCCGCAAATGCAGTCACTCCCCCCGGCCCGAGGTGATGTAGTCACTCAGCGGAGTTCCCTTACCTGCTTCTCGCCGAGCTTCGACAAGCTCTTCTTCGGTCGGCAACGGGCCTCGGGGTGGTGGGCTTTCCGCCAGTAGGCCGGCGGCCGCGAACCGCTCCCGCAAGCGCTCGGCCTCGGTTCCTGCCGCCTCCGGGTTCGTGGCGGTGTCGACCACGAACGAGAGATACCCGTTGAGGCTCTTGTTCAGGTCACGAGCGCGTCGCTTTGCCCGCTCGACGAGTTCTTCGTCTGCTCGCCAGCTCACCTGCATCACCATGCTGTCATGCTAGCACCCGCGACTGCACCGAAGTCATCGTGTAGCTCTTCCGATCCGACCGGACGATCCGGGCGAATGAGGGGATCCGCCGACGCCCGGGAATCTGATCGCGAACCCGTCGTTCGAGGACGGACTTCGCCCCACCCCGCAACACGCCCGGTCTTCGATGTCACCGGGTCCGGGTAGCGTGCCTGTCTGTAGCTCCTATCGTCGGCGCCGGGTTCCGCCGGGGCGTTCGACCCGCCACCGTCAGCGACATCCAGAGACGAGCTTCGAGACATGACCACCGACATCGCCCGCAGAATCCGCGCCCTGCTCGACAAGGCCGAGAACACCGACTACCTCCACGAACGCGACGCGTTCACCGCAAAGGCCATGGCCTTGATGGCCGACTACCGGATCACCGAGGCGATGGTCGACGCCGCGCGCGACCCGAAGGATCGACGGGGGCGCATCGGTGACCGCGAGATCCAACTCGGTTCCGGGCCCTACGTACGCGCCCGGCTCGAGCTGCTCGGGCCGATCGCCGAGTCCAACACCTGCTCGGTCGTCACCTACGTCGGCTGGGAGGGCCGGGTCGCAGGGCTGCACGGTTATGACAGCGACCTCGCCCGGGTCGAGATGCTCTACACGTCGCTGCTCGTCCAGGCCACCAGTGAGGCCGCGCGGATCGCCGTGCCCAGGGGGGCCAAGACGGTGAGCGTGCGCAGGTCGTTCCTGTTCGGCTTCGCCTCCAAGGTCGGCGAACGGCTCCTCCAGGCGAACGCCGCCGCGGCACGTGCAGCAGATTCGGCGGCGACAGCGGCCGAAGCCGATGGCGGGGTCGCCAGTGTCGCGATGGTGCTCGCCGACCGGCGCGCCGATGTCGACGACTACGTCAAGCAGCGCTACGGCCGTCTCGGCACCCTGCGCTCCACTCGAGTCTCCGCGACGGGCTACGGCCAAGGCCAGGCCGCCGGAGCCCGTGCCGACCTGGGCACCCACCGAGACGTCGCGGCTGCGTCGAGAGGTGCCATCGGCTTGTGACCCGTGACGCATCGAGGTCGGCGGTCTACGCGGTCGAGCACTCGGTCTTTGCCGAGACCCTTTTCAGTGAGCCGCTCGGGCCTGCGGGGGTGCTGGACCTCGCCGAACTCTTGGCGGGCACTGGCTGGTGGCAACGCAACGGTGTGTCTTTCACGGTGGTCCCGACGCGTCGCGAGTCTCAGCACTCCTCGGCGAACACCAGGCCGACAGGTGGCAGGTCGGCACAGATTCGCCTGTCGGTCCACCAGGAGGACGCGGCAACTCTCGCCCATGAGATCGCGCACCTGCTTGCTGCGTTGCACGGCACGACAACGCCCCATGGGCCGGTGTTCATCGCAGCCGAACTCGACGTCGCCTCGCTCGTGTGCGGCACGATCGCCGCCGCACGACTGACGCGAGCGTTCACCGAGGCCGGACTGACTGCCGCCGATCGCACGTGGGAACGCCCCGACCAAGTCGAGCACCGGGGCCTGTTCGGCCGCTGGCGAACTTCACGCTTCATCGTGGGCGCCGATGACATTGTGGGCGCGGAGGATGTGGTGGGCGCGGAGGGACTCGAACCCCCGACATCTGCCTTGTAAGGGCAGCGCTCTAGCCAACTGAGCTACGCGCCCGCGCAGCACGTCAAGTTAGCAGCAGACCAAAACGGTGGCGCTTGCTGAATGCAGCGCGCACAGCGACCACATGAGTCGGCGATGTCCCGAAGTTCCGAAGATGTGGGGCTGGGGCTGGTGAGCCGCTTCACGTCCCGAGTGCCGGCTTCGCCTCAAGGCTGATCGATCTCGACGAGCATCTTGCCGATGTTGTCGCCACGGAGCATTCCGATGAAGGCGTCGGGAGCGTTGTCGATTCCGTCCACGATGGTCTCGCGGTAGGTCAACGAACCTTCCGCGATCCATCGGGCGACGTCGCGTTCGAAGTCCGCCGCGACATCGAGGTGATCGGACACCAGAAAACCGCGAACCGTGGCTCGCTTGCCGATCAGCATCGCCAAGTTCGCAGGGCCAGGCACCGGCGCCGTCGCGTTGTACTGCGCGATCGCGCCGCACATTGCTACCCGTCCGTGTAGCCGAAGCAGGCTGATCGACGCTTCGAGGTGGTCACCGCCGACGTTGTCGAAGTACACGTCGATCCCGTCGGGGGCTGCCGCTGCGAGTTGTTCGACCACCGGTGCGTCCTTGTAGTTGAACGCTGCGTCGAAGCCGAGTTCGTCGGTCACATAGGAGACCTTTGCGGCCGAGCCCGCACTGCCGATCACCCGCCCGGCGCCCATCAGCCGGGCGAGCTGGCCGGCAACACTGCCCACCGCACCCGCGGCGCCCGACACGAACACGATCTCACCTGCTCGGAGTGAGGCAACCGATCGCAGCCCCGCGTAGGCCGTGAGCCCGGTCATCCCCAGGGCGCCCAGGTACGCCGACAGCGGCGCCGCCGAAGCGTCGACCTTGCGGAAGTTCCCGGCGTCGCCGACGACCAGATCACGCCAGCCGAACTGATGCTGCACGGTGTCTCCGACGACCAGGTCATCGCTGCGCGACTCGACGACGACACCGACCGCGCCACCATCCATCACTTCGCCCACCGCAAAAGGCGGCGAGTACGACTTGACGTCGTTCATGCGGCCCCGCATGTACGGGTCGACCGAGATGAAGCTGTTGCGCACCACGACCTGCCCTTGGGTCGCCGGAGCAAGCTCGACGTCGACAACCGCGAAATTTTCGGCGGTCGGCCAACCGTGTGGGCGTGACGCAAGGTGCACTTGGCGTGAAGTCATGTCAGTGGACATCGAGATCCTTCGAAGTCGGAAATGGGAAATGGAACAGGCATGTGGAGCGTGTGACCGCAACGCTACGGGCCGGCCGAGTCATTCCGAGCTGCTCAACGGTCGGGTTCGGGCGGCGACCGAAGTGGCGTGGAGCGGAATGGAGCGGATCGGTTCCAGGAGCAAGTGTCGTCGATACCGTGGCGTTCGTGACCCCGCCTCACCCACGACGCAACCGGGTCGACCCGTTCGGGGATCTGCATGCGGTTGCGGCCCGCGGTCTGTTCACAGGCAACCGTGGCTGTCTGGTGGACGAGCAGCGCCGTCTGGTCCGGCACCACACCGGCAATCTGTGGATCACCTGTCTGACAGAATTCCGGGCCCATCACCACGAACTCGATGCGCCCCGGCACTGGACGCCGCTGTTCTTTCTGGACGAAGCGGTTGCCTTGGCTGCCGGCCATCGACCGTGTGCCTACTGTCGTCGCGCCGACTACCGCTCCTACCGTGACGCACTCGCTGCGGCTGGTGCGTTGCCACGGACCGAGTCCGCGGCAACGTTGAATCGTGTGCTCGCCGGTGAGCGGCTCCGGGTGGGGCGAGGTCTCCACAGGGCCAAGGACCGTCGCACGCATCGGATCTCGGCCTCGACCGTCGCCGACGGGGTCGTGATCATCGTCGACGACGTTCCCCACCTCGTCCTGGACGGGCAGATCCGACCGTTCTCCTTCGAGGGCTGGGGGCAGCCACGGCATCGTCCGTCGGGCACGGTCACCGTGGTGACCCCACCCACGTCGGTCGCCGCATTGACCGGCGGGTATCGCCCGGTCCTCCATCCTTCGGCAATCACCTGACGAATCGATCGAGCGCACCTCGATTGGGTCCTGACCGATCCAGAGATCGCCGGGCACGATGGCGCTCCACCCACACGAGAAAGAAGCCTTTCGGCCATGACCATCGCCACCACCAGCATCTCGCACATCCGCCTCACGGTCACCGATATCGAGCGTTCGCGGGCGTTCTACGAAAGGGTCTTCGCTTGGCCGGTCTTCGTCGAGACCCCGAACGATGCCGACGCGGCGGACGCCGACCGCTACGCCTACCTGTACGGAGGCGTCCTGTACCTGGCCGGTAACTTCCTGGTCGGTCTGCGCCCGGTGGCATCGGACACCTTCGACGAGAACCGGGTCGGGTTGGATCACCTGTCGCTCAGCGTCGTCGACCTCGATGCGCTGCACGCCGCGGCCTCGACGCTCGATGACCTCGGTATCGCTCATGAACCGGTCAAAGCGATCGAACACGGGTCGATCCTGGAATTCCGCGACCCCGACGGCATCGCCCTGGAACTGTTCGCTCCGAACACCTGAATCGGTAGGTGGTGCCCGGGCCGTCGAGATCGGACCGCCGAGATCGGGCCGTTTCGATCGACATCCGCCCGGTGACGCACCACACGGTGCTCGCCGTTCGACGCTCGTCAACCCGCGGACGCGGCGAACGCGCGCTTCCGGTTCGCGACCAGGGCCGTGCACAACTCGGACGTCGCCGCGGCGACCGGCGTCCGTCGAGCGTCGTGGTCCGCGACGATCAGGTCTCGACCAAGTGCATCCACGATCGTCGCGCCGGCCTCGCGGCAGACGAGCAGGGCCCCGGCGTAATCCCAGACACCGTGCGCATCGGGAGAACAGTCCACGTACGCGTCGAGTCGGCCGTCGGCCACCGCGCACAGATCCAGCGCGGCCGCGCCCAGTGCCCGGAACTGTCGCCAGCCCAGCGAGCGCGGCGGAAGACCTGAGATACCGACCATCGCATCGGTCGGATCGGTGACCTTCGACGGGCGGATCGGCTCTCCGTCGCGCAACGCACCCTGACCTCTGGTCGCGGTGTAGCGGTGCCCGTGCACCAGGTCGACCACCAGAGACGTAGCAGGACCGAACCCGTCGATCGCACAAATGCTCGTCGCCCACCATGACAAACGCCTCGAAGCGTTTGTCGACCCGTCCAGGGGATCGATGATCACCAGCACGTCCGCCTCCGAACGAACAACGCCCGACTCCTCACTCAACACACCGACCCCTGCTGCATCGAGCACTTCGTGCGCAGCTCTGTCGGCAGTGAGATCACTCACGTACTGGCCGGCTCGCGCACCCGAGAGTCCCCAGTCGACCCAGTCCTTCAGTGCCGCCACGACTGCGTCACCGGTCCGGGCGACCAGATCGACCAGCTGAGGAGAGACCACGTCGCCTGGCGCGTTCACACCCGGTCCGTGATCGTCATCATCGACACACCCTAGAAGCAGCCGTCACCACGACGGGCGAACCGGTCGACCGGTGGTGACCCGGCCCGGGGGTTCCACTTGGTGGTGCCGACGTGGCAGGCTTGTGCGCAACATGTCCGTGATCGATATCGCCGGCTTCGTCGCCGACCTCAAAGATCACGCCGTCGACCACGGTTTCCACGTGCACGACGAGCGTCATTTCATCGAGAGCTACTCGCTCCGCCAGTCGTGGGAAGTCGACCTGCACCCCGAAGAGGCCTGTGGCGGCCCCCTCGATCTGCACCTCGCGCTCGACGTCGACCCGCGGGTCCAGTTCGCGTTCGAGGACCTGGTCATGACCCTCGACGACGACGACCTCGAACCACCCGACACCTACGGTCTGCCGCTGCACTTCAATTGGGCGCTCCCACCCCTGCTGCATCCGCCCGACCTGCTGGTGCTGGCCACCGACCTGGCCGGGGTGGGTGGGCCGACCCTTCCGGTGGAGGTCTCGGCGATCGACAGCTTCGCTTCGGTGACCGACGCGCCCGAACGCGCCGTCAACGTCGTGTCGACCGTCGAGGTGTCACTGGCCCGGGTGTTCATGGGTACCGAACAGCTCTGTGACGTACTCGACCGGTGTGGTGACGTGTCGCGGTTCCTGCTGGAGCGGGCGCCCGCCTGGTTGGGCAGCGACTGAGACCCACCCTCGGGTGATCTTCGGCCGGGCGCGGGCGCGGCGACCACGCAGCCGTCGCACCGTCGACCCCGTCGTGTGCGGGCGTGTGCCGGCCCACGGTGCAATGAGCCACTCGGCCTCCCCGCGGTGGCCTCGTACCACGCTGGTGGGGCGGGTGGGGATCGAACCCACGACCGAGCGATTATGAGTCGCCTGCTCTGACCACTGAGCTACCGCCCCCTGCGACGCCGGTCGGCCACCACGGCGGGCGACCACAGCGGTGCCTGCGACGATTCCTCCGCCATCGAGCTCCGGGGGAGAGGCTCGAACTCTCGACCTAGCGGTTAACAGCCGCTTGCTCTGCCAACTGAGCTACCCCGGAAGGATCTGCTGAGCGAGCCATCCTAGTGGCAGACCGACCGATCGCTGCAGTCATCGCCACTCGTCGTCGGTGCGAACCCTGAGGGCGGTTCGGCCCCGGTTCGTGTCGGCGACGGTCACCCGTCGTCGAGGTAGTCACGCAACAGGGCACGCCGCTGGGGTTGGCGAAGTTTGGCGAGGGTCTTGGACTCGATCTGGCGGATCCGCTCGCGGGTCACGCCGAAATGGCGTCCGACTTCTTCAAGGGTGAGCGGCGCGCCGTCGGTGTCCAGACCGAACCGCATCCGCACCACCTGCTGCTCCCGTTCGCTCAACTGGCCCAACGCCTCTTCGACCGCCCGGTTCAGCATCTGGCGGGCCGCCTCCTCCTCGGGGGCCTTGGCGCCGACGTCCTCGATGAAGTCCGACAACAACGCGTCGTTGCCGTCGCCGATGGTCGAATCGAGCGACAACGGATCCTGCGCGACTCTGAGGATCTCCCGTACCTTCTCGGGGGTCATCTCGACCCGTTGGGCCAGTTCCTCCGATGTCGGGTCCCGTTTGAGTTCGGTGGCCATCTGGCGCTGCGCACGGGTCACCCGGCCGATCGACTCCATCATGTGCACGGGAATCCGGATCGTGCGCGACTGGTCCGCGATCGAGCGGGTCACCGCCTGTCGGATCCACCAGGTCGCATAGGTCGAGAACTTGAAACCTTTGGTGTAGTCGAACTTCTCGACCGCCCGCATCAACCCGAAGTTGCCTTCCTGGACGAGGTCGAGCAGCGGCATACCCCGATTCGTGTACCGCTTGGCGATCGACACCACGAGCCGCAGGTTCGCCTGGACCAGTTCGTCTTTGGCTTGTTCGCCGTCACGCGCGAGTCGCTCCAGACGTCGACGACGAGCGAAGTCCAACGAGGCCGCGGTGCCGGAGGCCTCCGCGTCGGCGAGTTGCTCCGCAGCGTGCGATCCCGCCTCGATCCGCTTCGCCACCGCGACTTCTTCCTGCGGCGTCAACAGCGGCACTCTGCCGATCTCGGCGAGATAGGTCCGGACGGAATCCGTCGTGGATCCGCGGGGCGCGACGCGCGCGCTCGACGCCGGATACGCACGGCGCCGACGGCGCGCCGCGACCTCGTCGGACGTCGGCGACCCGCCCTCTGCGAGGTCGGCTCGTTCGTCGACGGCGCGATCGGCCAGGCCCACCGTGCCGCTCGCGTCAGCGTTCACGGCGGGCGTCTCCTCCAGGGGCGACACG
>JBDZUV010000057.1:0-19071 GCA_040255345.1 Actinomycetota bacterium
CCCGACGGTCCGCGCCCGCGTCGAACTCCGGGAGGTTTCGTGCAGCTACCGCACAGCAACTCCCGGAGTTCGGGTGGGGGCGGGTTCGGATGGGCCGGATTCGTCACGAGTTCGGCGCCGGGAAGACACGCGCGAAACTGATCGGCGTCATGACCGGACGACCAGCGCCCTCATCGGTCCACGGCCAGGCATCGAGACTGCGGATCGCCGTCACCCTGGAACAGTGCTGGCACCGGGTGCCCGGAGGCACCGCCCGCGCCGCGCTCGACACGGTCGAATCGATCAGGGCCGCGGGCACCGTCGAGCTGATCGGGGTCGCCGCCCGCCACCGTGCCGCTCCACCCGAACCCTGGGTGCCGACCATTCCCGTCGGTCTGCTCCCGCTGCCACGGGCGGCGCTCTATGAGACCTGGCATCGGTTCGGTTGGCCGGCCGTCGAAGGAGCGACCGGCCCCGTCGACGTGATCCACGTGACCGGCCTTGCGATGCCGCCGAAGACGGCACCGCTCGTGGCGACCCTGCACGACCTCGCGTTTGTGCATCACCCGGAGTACTTCACCGCCCACGGCCTGCGGTTCTTCGCCGCGGCGCTCGAGCGGATGCGCCGCGACGCGGATCTGGTGTTGTGCTCGTCGGACACGACCCGGGCCGACGCCGAGGCGGCCGGGTTCGCCGCCGATCGGCTCCGGGTCGTGCCACTCGGCGTGGCCGCGCCCGATGGCGGGCCGGATCACGCCGACACGGTGCGACGACGCCTGGGGATCGAGGGCCGCTTCGTCGTGCATCTGGGGACGCGGGAGCCCCGCAAGAACACCGCGGCGCTGTTGCGCGTGGCTCCGCAGCTTCCCGACGATGTGACGGTCGTGCTCGCGGGCGGTTCGGGGTGGGGCGACGCGCCCGACACGTCAGCGGCACCGCGGGTGCGCGACCTCGGGTTCGTCTCGGAGGCCGACAAGTGGGCGCTGCTCGCCGCCGCAACCGTGTGCTGCGTGCCGAGCCTGTGGGAAGGATTCGGTCTGCCCGCCCTCGAGGCCATGGCGGTGGGTACGCCGGTGGTGACCTCGGCCGGCACGTCCCTGGCCGAGGTCGTGGGAGACGCCGGCATCTGCGTGGACCCCCGCGACGACGATGCCCTCGCCACGGCCCTGCGCTCGGTGCTCGACGACCCCGCCACGGCCGCGGGACTCGCGCGCCGGGGCCGGCGACGGGCTGCCGCGTTCACCTGGGAGCGGACGGCTGCCGCGACGTTGCAGGCCTATGAGGAGGTGGCGTCGACGTGAGCGGACGGCTCCGGGTGGGCATGAATCTGTTGTGGCTCCGGCCCGGCATCGTCGGGGGCAGCGAGGTGGCGGCCGTGTCGACGGTCGAGGCACTCGAGCGGCACGCCGCCACCGACATCGAGTTGTCGGTGTACGCCCAACGATCGTTTCCTCCGGCACATCCGGGCCTCGTCGAGCGGGTCACGACGCGCGCCGTCGGCGTGCCGTTCGGCACCCGGGGCATGCGCGTCGCCCTCGAATCGACCTGGTTGCCGCGGGCCCTGCGCCGCGACCGGATCGACGTGGTCCACTGCTACGGCGGTGTGGTACCCCCGGCCATCGGGCGGCCCAGTGTGCTCACCCTCCACGATGTCCAACCGATGGAGGCGGGTGCGAGCTTCGGATCGACGAAGAAGGCCTGGCTGACCCGCATGATCCCCGCATCGGTCGCCCGGGCCGCGGCCGTCGCCGTGCCCTCTGCATTCGTCCGCGACCGGGTGCTCGAGCTGTTCGGCACCGACCCCGACAAGGTGGTCGTCGTCCCCCACGGGCTCGACACCGCGATGACGGTCGACCCCGATGATCTGCCGGACCCGACCGTCGTGCGACGCCGGTTCGGTCTGGACGGTCCCTTCGTCGTCTACCCCGCGATCACCTACCCGCACAAGAACCACGCGACGCTCGTGCGCGCCTTCGCCCGCCTCGCCCGCGCCGACGACGACGTCACGCTCGTGCTCGCCGGCGGCGAAGGTGAGGCCGAACACGACGTCGCCCGCCTGGTGGACGAACTCGGCGTCGGTGACCGGGTGCGGCGGGTCGGTCGGGTGTCGACCTTCGAACGTGACGTGCTGCTGCGCGAAGCGGCGGTGCTGGCGATGCCGTCGCACTACGAAGGGTTCGGCCTGCCGGTACTCGAGGCGTTCGGCGTCGACACGCCGGTCGTCGCCTCGACGGCCGGGTCACTGCCCGAGGTGGTCGGCGACGCCGGCGTGCTCGTCGATCCCGACGACGTCGAAGGCTGGGCCGACGCCTTGCAGGCGGCGATCGCCGGCGTGGGCGACGACGCCGAGGCCGCACGGCGACGTGCGGCCCAGATCGCCGGCTTCGGTTGGCGACGGAGCACGATGTTGCTGATCGATCTGTACCGACGGGCGGCCCTGACCGGGGAGCGTGCCCGATGAGGATTCTGGTGTTGTGCCCCCACTTCGCGCCCGACACGGCGCCGACCGGGACCGTGATGACCGGCATCGTCGACGGCCTCGGGGCGCTGGGTCATCGCCTGCACGTGGTCACGTCGTCTCCGTGGTACGAACACCACCGGGTCGAATCCGACTGGCAGGGTACGGTCGTCCACCACGCCACGACCGGTTGGGGAACGGTGTCGCGGGTCCATCCGTTCCCCGGTAGCAAGACGAACCTCGTGTCGCGGGCGATCGGTTTCGCCGGATTCACCGGCCTGAGCGGTCTGACGGCGGCGATGACGGCGAGCCGGCCCGAGGTCGTGCTGGCGATGTCGCCGCCGATCACGCTCGGCGTCGCCGGGGTGGCGGTGGGACGGATGCGTCGCATTCCGGTCGTGTTCAACGTCCAGGACATCTTCCCCGACGTCGCCGTCGACCTGGGAATGCTCACCGACCCGCGTCTGATCGCCGTCGCCCGGGCACTCGAGCGTTCGATCTACGCCGCATCCGATGCGGTCACGGTGCTGTCCGACGACCTGCGCGCCAACGTCGTGGCCAAGCTCCGGCCCGACACGGCCGACAAGGTGCGGGTCATCCCGAACTTCGTCGACACCGCCCGCATCGTGCCCGCCGACCCTCACAACGACTACCGGGTCGAACACGGCCTCGTCGGCCGCCGGGTCGTGCTGTATGCCGGCAATGTGGGCCACTCCCAGTCGCTCGATCTGGTGATCGACGCGGCCCGGGCATTCCGCGCGGACCCGTCGGTCGTGTTCGTGATCAACGGCCAGGGATCGGCCAGGGCCGCGCTGGAACAGACGGCCGCAGGGCTCGACAACGTCGTCTTCGTCGACTACCAGCCGGCCGAACGCCTCGGTGAGGTGCTCGCGGCGGGTGACATCCACGTGGTGCCGCTGCGCCGGGGCCTGGCAAGTGCGAGTGTGCCCTCGAAGATCTATTCGATCCTCGCGGCCGGTCGACCGTTCGTCGCCAGCGTGGACGAGGGCACCGAGATCGACCGGATCGCCCAGGCATCCGGCGCCGGGCTCGCGGTGCCACCCGACGACCCGGCCGCGTTCACCGCGGCATTGCGGCGTCTGCTCGACGACGACGAGGCCGCGGGGCAGATGGGACGCGCCGGTCGCCGGTGGGTCGAAGGTTGGGCATCGCCCGCCGCGGTCGCGGCGCTGTACGCGGACCTGTTCACCGAGCTGGTGGCGGCGCACCGCAGGTGAGCCGCGTCGGCCGGGGAAGGTCCGGTCACGCCGTCGGGACTTGGTAGCGTCGACGCCCGTGACCCGAGCGATCGTGCTCGTGGGCGGCTTCGGTACCCGCCTGCGACCCCTCACCAACACCACCCCGAAACAGATGCTGCCGATCGTGAATCGGCCGATGATCGAGCACGTCCTCGAACACCTCGAAGCGCACGGCATCACCGAGGCGGTGCTGTCGCTCGGATTCCGTCCCGATGCCTTCCGCGAGGCCTATCCCGGTGCTCGCCACGGCGGGGTGCGCCTGTCGTACGCCATCGAGCCGGAACCCCTCGACACGGCCGGCGCGATCCGCTTCGCCGCGCGCCACGCCGCGATCGACGAACCCTTCGTGGTGTGCAACGGCGACGTGCTCACCGACCTGGACATCACCGACCTGATGGCCCGCCACACCGCGGCCGGCGCCGACGCGACGATCGCACTCCACCGGGTCGCCGATCCGTCGGCGTTCGGGGTCGTGCCCATCGATGCGGACGGCAGGGTCGTGGCGTTCGTCGAGAAGCCGCCGCCCGGTGAAGCGCCGACCGATGCGATCAATGCCGGCACCTACGTGCTCGAACCGTCGGTCATCGACCGCATCGCCGACGGGGTACCGGTGTCGATCGAGCGGGTGACCTTCCCCGATCTGGTGACCACCCGCAAGCTCTTCGCGTTCGTCTCCGACACCTACTGGATCGACACCGGCACCCCCGCCAACTACCTGCAGGCGCAGCTCGACCTGCTCGACGGCGTACGCGGCCCGGCCGTCGAGGGCGTGCACGCCCAGGCCCTGATCTCACCGGAGGCTCAGGTGAAACGCTCGGTGATCGCCGAGCGGGTCGCCGTCGGATCCGGTGCGACGATCGTCGATTCGGTCGTCATGACCGGCGCCACGATCGGCGACGGTGCGGTGGTCTCGCGGTCGATCGTCGGTCCGGGCGCACGAATCGGCGCCGGGGCGGAACTGAAGGCGCTGTCGGTCGTCGGCCTCGAGGCCGCCGTCGAGCCGGGTGAGACACTGGACGGCGCCCGCCGACCGGAGCCGACCTGATGCACGTGCTGGTCACCGGCGGTGCCGGTTTCATCGGGTCCACGCTCGTGGATCGGCTGCTGTCGGAGGGTCACACCGTCGATGTCGTCGACAACCTGTCGTCGGGCAAGCTTTCGAATCTCGCCGAGGCCCGCAGCGTCGGCCAGGGCCGGGTCACCTTCCACCGCATCGACGTGAGGGATCCGGGGATCGCCGCGCTGTTCGCCCACCGTTCGCCCGAGGTCGTCTTCCACCTGGCCGCACAGATCGACGTGCGGGTCTCGGTGTCCGATCCACTCCTCGACGCCGACGTGAACGTCATGGGCGGACTCAACGTGATCGAAGCGGCCCGCGCGTGTGGCGCCCGCAAGGTCGTGTTCGCGTCGAGTGGCGGGACGATCTACGGCCAGGTCGACGACGAGGACTTTCCCGTCACCGAAGCCCACCCACAGGTGCCGCTGTCACCCTACGGCGTGGCCAAGAAGGTCACCGGCGACTACCTCGCCGCGTACCGCGAGTTGCACGGCATGGAGTTCACCGCGCTGGCCTTGGCCAACGTGTACGGCCCGCGCCAGGATCCCCACGGAGAGGCGGGCGTCGTGGCGATCTTCGCGAGTCGTCTGCTGGCCGGGGAGCCGTGCGTCATCTACGGCGATGGTTCCCAGACCCGTGACTACGTCTATGTCGACGACGTGGTCGACGCGTTCGCCCGCAGCATCGACCGGGCGGGGGGTCTCATCTGCAACATCGGCACCGCCACCGAGACGTCGGTGGTGGAGCTGTATGAGGCCATGGCCGCCGCGGCGGGGGTCGAGGCGCGACCCGAGTTCCGACCGGCTCGTCTCGGCGAGGTGGCGCGCAGCTCGCTGGACCCCTCCCGTGCCGAACTGCACCTGGGTTGGAAGCCGTGGACGGAACTGTCGGTGGGCGCCGCCGCGGTCCTCGAGTACTTCCGGAGCCGCGACGCCTGACGCCCCGCACCGGAGCGTGCCCACACGGCGTTGCCCCCCCTGCCCGACGGTGGGCGGCCCGGCGCGGGTGCGGTAGCGTGGTTCACCCACGGCGGCCCGGTGAGCCGGACGACCGTGCGGACTGCCGATCGGGGTCGAGACGCCACGCACGTTCGCTGCGCCGACGGCCTGCCCCTGAGCCGATCGACATCAACGGAGACAACGATGGCCCCCATCATCGAGGCGCGTGGCCTCGTCAAGCGTTACCGAGTCAAGCGATCCAGTGACATCGCCGCACTCGACGGGCTCGACCTGGTCGCCGAGTCGGGACAGCTCACCGCGTTGCTGGGACCGAACGGAGCGGGCAAGACGACGTTCGTGAGTGCGGTGGCCACCTTGTTGCGCCCCGACGATGGTGCGCTGCACGTCGCGGGGATCGACGCGCTCGCGCACCCCTCGGAGGTGCGCAAGGTCATCGGGCTCGCCGGCCAGTACGCCTCGGTCGAACCGGCCATGACGGGCACCGAGAACCTCGAGTTGGTCGCTCGACTGTTCGGGCTGGACCGCGACGAGTCCCGGCGGGCCTCCGCGGAGATCCTGGAGCGTCTCGGCCTCGCCGATGCCGGCGATCGACTCGTGCGGAACTACTCGGGCGGGATGCGTCGCCGTCTCGACCTCGGCGCGAGTCTGGTCGGTCGCCCGCGCCTGTTGCTGCTCGACGAACCCACGACGGGTCTCGACCCGCGCAGTCGCAGTGAACTGTGGGAGGCCATCCGGGAGCTGGTGGCCGACGGCACCGACGTGCTGCTCACCACCCAGTACCTCGAAGAGGCCGACCAGCTCGCCAAGAACGTCGTGATCATCGACCAGGGACGGGTCATCGCATCGGGGTCGCCTGCGTCGCTCAAGGGGCGCTCGGGTCGTGACGTGATCGAGGTCCGGCCGAACGACGCGACCCATCTGGACACCGTGACCGGCGTCCTCGGTTCCATCGGGGTGGAGACACCACGCGTCGACCCCGACACCGGCCGGGTGTCGGTGCCGGTGGACGGGGGCGCGGACAAACTCACCAGGGTCGTGCTCGATCTCAGCGAACGTGGCGTGACCTTCGACGACATCGGGCTGCGCCGGCCCACCCTCGACGAGGTGTTCCTCGCCCTGACCGGCGAGCCCTCCCAGACCGGTTCGACCGTGGAGGAGACCACGCCATGACCACCGCAACGCTCGACTCCGTCCGCACCCGCGCCCTGGCGCCCGTCGCCCGGGGCGCCGGCTTCGCCACCACGTCGATCGGGTCGGCACGTCGCACGGTCCTGCAGTTCTTCCGGACCCCACAGGTGCTCGTGATGGGCACCGTGCAGGGGGCGATGTTCCTCATCATGTTCCGCTACGTGTTCGGTGGGGCGATCTCCACCGGCGGGGAGCTGACCTACGTCGACTTCCTCGTCCCCGGCTTTCTGGCGACGATCGTGTTGTGGACGGGCATGTCCGCGGCGTCGGGGGTCGCCGAGGATGCGGCGACCGGCGTCCATGACCGGTTGCGGTCGCTGCCGATCCCCCGGGTCGCGGTCGTCGTCGGGCGGGCGTTCGCGGACACGGCCCTGACGGCGTGGGGGTTGCTCGTGACCGGGCTGCTCAGTTTCGCGATCGGGTTCCGGGTGCATGCGCCGGTGCTCGACGTGGTGGCGGGCTTCGCACTGATCGTCGTCGCGGGCTTCGCGTTCGCCTGGGTGTTCATCCTGATCGGGCTCATCGGGGGCAACGCACAGGCGGCACAGGGGCTGTCGATGCTGGTGATCCCCTTTTCGTTCGTGTCGTCGGCGAACGTCCCGGTCGCGTCGATGCCCGGTTGGCTGCAACCGTTCGCCGCGAACCAGCCGGTGAGCGTGCTGATCAACGCGGTGCGCTGTCTGATGCAGGGCGGCGCGGAACGGGTCGGCATCGGGCATTCGACCGGTTACTGGATCGTGCTCACCTTCATCTGGTGTGCGGGTATCACCGTGGTGTTCGGTGCACTCGCGTCCCGCAGGTTCGCCCGGACCCGCTGATCACCCGTCGCAATCCGGCGTGCTCGCTGCAGGCGGGCGGCGGTGAGCGCGCCGCCGCATGCCCTCTGACCGGGCCGGTTCAGCGGAACAGGTCCTCGGCGGCGGGTCTGACGATCTCGTCGTGCACCTCGCCCCGCCGGAGCCACGACGCGTCGACGCCGCGGACGATCGCCACGGGAATCGCGCTCGCCTTGCCCATCACCAGCTCCGCGGCGCCGGCGATCTCGTCGACCACGGCCACCTCGGTGACGGCGAGCTCGCGTCCGGTCGCGTCCTCGGTGCCGCGCAGGTCGAGGATCGCGCCGATCCCCGCACAACCGATCGCCACGTCGGTCACGCCCCGACGCCAAACGCGGCCGAAGGTGTCCGACACGATGACCGCGACCTCGACCCCGGCGTGGTGACGCAGACCGTCGCGGAGGCGCCGCGCGGAACGGTCCGGATCCTCGGGGAGCAGCGCTGCCCAGCCGTCGTCGACGTTCGACAGGTCGACTCCCGCATTCGCGCAGATGAAGCCGTGACGCGTCTGGCTGATCACGAGCTCGCCGCGGCGGCGCAGTACCCGCACCGATTCACGCTCGACGATGCGTCGGCCGGTCTCGTCGTCGGGGTCGGTGCGCACGAGGCGCCCCTCGGCCTTGGAGACCACCTTCTGGGTGACCACGACGACGTCCCCGGCACACAGGCGGGTCTCGTCCCTGGCGGCCCGGGCGATGATCGCCGCGAGATCGGCGCCCGGGGTGATCTCGCCGATGCCGGTGACGCCCAGGATCTCGAGGCGGGCGCGGGTCACCGGACCCGACCGGCGATGACGGTCCGGCCGAGCGCCGCGGCGACCCCGGGTTCGGACATGACCGTGTCGGTCACCACACAACGCATCCCGAGCGCCTCGATCGCATCGGTCGATGCGACGTCGGCCGCGTCGATCACCAGGGTTTCCGCCAGGTTCCGGTAGTACCGGGCGATCCCGACGACCGAGGCCTCGAAACCGAGTTCGGCGAGCATCCGATCCGCGGGGCCCTTCAGCGCCGCGCCGGCGATGATCGGCGACACCGCCACGGTGTCGGCCCGCCGCGCGGCGACCGCGTCACGCACGCCGGGCACGGCGAGCACCGGATCGATCGACACGACCGGATTCGACGGGGCGATCACGACCCGATCGGCGTCGGTGATCGCTTCGAGCACGCCGGGTGCGGGGGTCGTGGCGTCGGCGCCGGCGAAGCGCACTGCGGTCACGGGCACCGAGTGGGCGCGTTCCACGAAGTAGCGCTGGAAGTCGATCTCGTGACTCTCGGCGTGGCCGCCGTCGGGATGCGGGTCGAGCACGGTCACCCGGGTGCGCAGCCGGTCGTCGGTGACCGGGAGCAGACGGACCTCGACCCCGAAGCCCCGTGCGATCTCGGCCGTGACCGCGGACAGGGTCGCCCCCTCACCGATGCGGGCCGTCCGGTACAGGTGCGTACCGAGGTCACGGTCGCCCAGGTTGAACCAGGCGTCACCACCGAGCTGGCCCAGGGTGTGCATCGCCTGCCAGGTCTCTCCGGCCAGCCCCCAGCCCCGTTCGGGGTCGATGGCGCCGGCGAGGGTGTAGGTGACGGTGTCGAGGTCGGGGCTGATGTGCAGGCCGTGCAGCTCGAGGTCGTCGCCGACGTTGACGATGGCGGTGATGTCGGCGGCGCGGTGGGCCTGCACGAGACCGCTGAGGAGACGGGCGGCGCCGACGCCGCCGGCGAGCACGGTGATCATCGGGGCCACCGTACCGGGTCGCGTCATCGGGCCGGGAAGGCGCGATCGAAGCGACGGTCGCCGGGGCGGAGGGCGGGCTCCGGGCACGACGGACGGGCGCCGCGGCAGAAGCCCACACCGAGCGTGCGGGGCGCGCTACGATTCGTCAGCGGTTGGAGAGGTAGGAACGGGGATGACCGAACAGACGCGGATAGCGGATCAGGGCGCATCGGACGCCCGCCCGGATCAGGGCGGCGCCGAGGTGACCACCGAGGGCTCGGCGCGGGTGCTCAACGAGGTGAAGGGGCGACTCGAGCGGATCGAGACCGGCGAACTCCCGGTGATCGAGAAGGTCGGCGCCGACGGCTCCTCACGCCGCGTCGACCCGACCGGCGAGATGATCCGTCCCGAGCCCGCGGCCGTCGACGCGGCCCGTCTCGCCGCGGTGAACGAGGCCGCCGAGGCGTTCGCCTCCGAACACCGGGCGGCGGCCGAGGAACCTCCCGCCCCGGCGGTGCCCGCGGCGCCGGTCGCCGACGACGACGGGCATGGCAGGGCCCGCGAGCGCACGGGCCTCTGGGCGTGGATCAAGGCCTTGTTCGGCCGCGGTTGAACGTCGAGGGGACCCTCACCGACCGAGCGAGCATCGACGGCGGGGTGTCAGTTCACCCACTGATCCCAGGGGATCTGCCAGTCGCCGTAGCCGTTCCAGGGTTCGAGCTGGCGCGGCGTGTTCACCACCTGGACGACGTCGCCGGTCTGGGTCAGGTCATAGAACCACTTCGCGTTGCTCGGTGACGCGTTGACGCACCCGTGCGACACGTTGGCGTGGCCCTGGGAGTCGACCGACCACGGGGCCGAGTGCACGAATTCGCCGCTGTTCGAGATCCGCACCGACCATTCGGCCTCGATCCGGTAGCCCTCGGGTGAGTCCACCGGGATGCCGATCGTGGAGGAATCCATGATCACCATCGGCGCCTTCTCGTTGACCACATGCACGCCGCTGCGAGTCGCCGTCGTCGGTCCGGGTCGCCCCGTCGACACGGGGAACGTGTTCACGACCTGACCGTTGACCTGCACCGACATGGTGTACGCGGTGGCATCGACGGTCGAGATGTGGGCGTCACCGATCGAGAAGTCGACCGTGCGCCCGTCGACACCCCACACCCCGTTGCCCAGGTTCAGCCCGGTGAAGTCGATGCCGAGGTGCACCCTGGTGTGCGCGGGCCAGTACGCCGAGGGTCGGTAGTGCACCTCGGTGTCGGAGAACCACCGCCACCCGCCGGTCACGGGCGGCTCACTGGTGACGGCCAGTCGGTCGGTGACCGCCTTGTGGAACGTCGCGGGGACGGCGACGTTCAGGTTCACGATGATCGGCATGCCCACGCCGTAGACCGATCCGTCACCGACGTTGGTGGTGGTGTGCAGTTCGGTGGTCGCTGCGCCGGTCGTGAACTCCCAGGAGTGTCGACTCGTCTTTCCGTCGACACCGGACACCTCCGCGTCGATGCGGTACGGACTGTTCGGGGCGAAGTCCGACGGGCTGATCCAGCCGGTCCGGGCGGCGTTCACGACACCTGCGGGCGGCTCGGGTGCGAATGTGGCGCCGGCACCCCTGGTGAGCTCCACGGAGTCGAGGGTGCCGTGCTCGACGGTGATGCCGATCGGTGCGGTCACCGGCACGTCGGTGGCCCCGTCGGCCACGGTCGAGTTCACCGAGGCGGGCGGGAGCGTCGTGGTCGTCGTCGCCTCGGCCGCCGGGGCGGGCCGGTCGGTCCCTGATTCGGTACTGCACGCGCTCAGCAGCAGCGCCACACCGACCAGGACCGCCAGCGCCGATCGGACCGCGCGGAACCGGGAAGACGTCGGGGACGAGGCCCCGGCCGTCGCACCGAACGGTGAGACTTCACGGTTGGGGTTTCGCGCGGACATTCACGATCCAGTCTGCCCAGGTCGGTCGCATGAGCATACCGTGCAATGGTCGGCGCACCGCGCCTGGTGCTGCCCGCCTCGTGATTCGCCGCGTCGTGCCGTGGGGCCGATCGCCAGCGGCGTTCAGCCGACCCGGCCGTAGTCGTCGGCCAGGCGTTCGATGTCGTCCTCGCCCAGGTAGTCGCCCTGTTGGACCTCGACGAAGATCATGGGCACGTCGCCACGGTTCTCGATCCGGTGGGCCGCGCCGAGGGGGACGTCCACGGCCCGGCCGGTCGGCACTTCGGTGACGACGTCGTCGATCGTGACCGTGGCGGTGCCCGACACGACGAACCAGTGCTCGGCGCGCCGGGCGTGACGTTGGTAGCTCAGTCGTGACCCGGGGGTCACGGTGAGGCGCTTGACCTTGAAGCCTTCGGGGGTGGCGTCTTCGAGCACGGTGTAGGAACCCCAGGGGCGCTCGTCGTACTCACGACCCTGATCGTCGAGGCCGCCGGGCCCGGTGGTACTCACGAGTGCAGCCCGTCGAGCCGGCCCGAGCACAGTGCCAGGTCGGCGTCGACCATCGTGGAGACCAGATCGGCGAAGCTCATGCTGGGTTGCCAGCCCAGCTTCGTCTTCGCCTTGGTCGCGTCGCCGATCAACAGGTCGACTTCGGCGGGCCGCATGTACCGGTCGTCGGTCACGACGTGGTCGGTGTAGTCGAGGCCGACGTGCGAGAACGCCAGTTCGCAGAACTCGCGCACCGAGTGGGTCTCGCCGGTGGCCACGACGTAGTCGTCGGGCTCGTCCTGTTGCAGCATCCGCCACATCGCGTCGACGTAGTCGCCGGCGAATCCCCAGTCGCGTTGGGCGTCGAGGTTGCCCAGGGCGAGTTCGGTCTGGTGGCCGAGCTTGATCCGGGCGACGGCGTTGGAGATCTTGCGGGTCACGAATTCGAGGCCACGCCGAGGTGATTCGTGATTGAACAGGATCCCCGACGACGCGTGCAGCCCGTAGCTCTCGCGGTAGTTGATGGTGATCCAGTGGCCGTAGACCTTGGCGACGCCGTACGGGCTGCGGGGGTACAGCGGGGTGTCCTCGCACTGCGGGACCGCCTGGACCTTGCCGAACATCTCCGACGACGAGGCCTGGTAGAAACGGATCTCGGGGTTCACGAGCCTGATCGCGTCGAGGACGCGGGTGACCCCGATGGCGGTCGTCTGGCCGGTCAACACCGGCTGGCTCCACGAGGTCTGCACGAACGACTGTGCCGCGAGGTTGTACACCTCGTCGGGTGCGTGTTCCCGCACGACGTTGACCAGAGACAGTTCGTCGAGCAGGTCGCCCGATGCGAACGTGATCCGGTCCTGCAGGTGGGCGATCCGCTCGAAGTTGACGGTCGACGAACGGCGGACCATGCCGATGACCTCGTAGCCCTTGTCGAGCAGGAGTTCGGCGAGGTAGGAGCCATCCTGTCCGGTGATACCGGTGATGAGTGCGCGCTTGGTCATTTGTCGGTTCCTGAACTGCCTTGGTTGGTGGACATGTCGTCTGGTCGGGTCGTTGCTGCCACTGCTGGGTTCATTGATGTGCCTCCGATCATCAGGGCGCCCGGAGGCGTCGCCGCCAGTCGTCCAGCAGATCTTCGAGGGTCCGGGCGAGGGGAATCTCGGGGTTCCATCCGGTCGCCGCGGTGAGTTTCGCATGGTCGCCCCGCAGCACCGGAACGTCGACGGGGCGGAGCAGGTCGGGATCGGTGACGAAGTGCATCGGCTGCGAGGCGTGGGCGAGAAGCTGCTCGGCGAGTTCCTGCACGGCGGTATCACAGCCCGAGCACACGTTGTAGACCTCGCCGGGCACGCCGTCGGTCATGATCATCCGGTACGCGCGGACGACGTCGCGCACGTCGGTGAAGTCCCGGCGTGCCGACAGGTTGCCGATGGGGATCTCGTCGGTCCCTTCGAGTTCGTTGCGGGCGATGCGAGAGGCGAGCGCGGAGGCGACGAACTTGTCGGTCTGGCCCGGACCCAGGTGGTTGAACGCTCGGACCCGAAGCACCGCGAGGCCACGGCCCAGGTACGCCTGGAGGCCCAGGAAGTCGGCGGCCACCTTGGACGCCGCGTACGGCGACACGGGCCGCAGCGGCGTCTCCTCGGTGATCGGCATGTCGGTCTCGGCGACCGCGCCGTACACGTCGGCGCTGGACACGATCAGCACCCGACTCACGCCGGAGGCGATCGCGGCGAGCAGGACGTTGAGGGTGCCGTCGGCGTTGACCCGGAACGCCGTTGCCGGGTTCGCCCATGATGCGCCGACGTCCGCCCAGCCGGCGAGGTGGTAGATCACCTCGGGCCGGGTGTCGTTCAGCAGATCGGCCACGCGTTCGACGTCGGTGATGTCGACGCCGTCGATCGCGGGATCGGTGACGAGCACGGCGTCGCCCGACTCGGAGAGGTGGGAGACCAGATGGGTGCCGACGAAACCGCCGGCGCCGGTGACGAGGGCCTTCACTGACGCCGCCCGGTCGGCGGACCGGAGCGATGGGGCGGTCGGGGTGTCCGCGTTGGCTGTGGCATCCGGGGGAGTCTAGGTGGCACCCATATCGCGGTTGCGAACATGCGCCGTCGGTTCCGGTGATCGTGACGGCTGTCGCCCGGCCACTGTTCCGCGCTCCTGCGCTGGCGGTAGTGTGATCCGTTCGTGGAGACCGGAACCATCGGGTCCACTCCCCGGATGCAGTCGAGTCTGAAAAGGAGTGCCCGGTCCATGTCCCAACCAGCGTCGGTGGCTTCGAACGGTGGTGCCCCCGCTGCAGACCGGAGCGACCGGCCGGAAGCTGATCGCCCGGAACTGCGTACGACGGAGATCTCGAAGCGACCCGGGGCGATCCGGCGGCTCCGCGACGTGTGGCGGTACCGGGAGTTGTTGGGCAACCTCGTCCGCAAGGAACTGAAGGTCAAGTACAAGGATTCGGTCCTCGGGTTCCTGTGGACGCTGTTGAACCCGGCGCTGCAGTTGATCGTGTACTCGTTCGCGTTCGGCGTGCTGTTCAAGACGCCGGTCCCGCTGTTCGCGATCTTCTTCATCTGCGGGTTGTTGCCCTGGACGTTCTTCACCTCCGCCCTCACCAGCGGCTCGGCGTCGGTCGTGGCGAATTCCCAACTGGTGAACAAGGTGTGGTTCCCCCGCGAGATCCTTCCCCTCGCGTCGATCGGCGCGGCGCTGGTCCACTGGTTCCTCCAGTCGATCGTGTTGGTGATCGCGCTGTTCGTCGTGCAACGGTCACCGGACTGGGCGTACGTTCCGTTGTTGATCCCCGCGGTGTTGGTGTTGGTCACGTTCAGCGCCGCGCTGGGGATCATGTTCAGCGCGATCAACGTGTACCTGCGCGACACCCAGCACCTGCTCGAGTTGGTGATGCTCGCCTGGTTCTGGGCCACACCCATCGTCTGGAACTACCCGCTGATCGGCCAGCGGCTGAGCGAGAACGGGCTGCCGTTCTACCTGGGCTTCGTCAATCCGATCACGCCGATCGTCGTCACGTTCCAGCGCGCCCTGTACCACGAATGGGTGTGGTCGGGGTCGCGGATGGTCAACGGCGCGGAGGTGACCGGCGTGGTGCCCGAGGGTTCGGTGTGGTGGTATCTGCGCAACCTGGCGATCGTCGGGTTCGGTGCGGTCGTGTTGCTGTGGGTGGCGCTGCACATCTTCGGCCGTCTCGAAGACAACTTCGGCGAGGAGATCTGAGGCCGACGTGACAGCCGCCATCGAGATCGAAGGGGTCACCAAGCGCTTCCGCCTGTACAAGGAGAAGATGCAGTCCGCGAAGGAGCGGATCATCAAGTTCGGGCGGGTGCCCTATGAGGACTTCTACGCGTTGCGTGACGTGTCGTTCACGGTCGCCGAGGGTCAGACGACGGGCCTGCTGGGCCACAACGGTTCGGGCAAGTCGACGTTGCTCAAGTGTGTGGCCGGCACGATGCGACCCAGCTCGGGCACGATCCGCACGCGAGGTCGGGTGGCGGCGCTCCTCGAGTTGGGGGCGGGTTTCCACGGTGACCTGACCGGCCGGGAGAACATGTACCTGAACGGGTCGATCCTGGGGTTCTCCAAGGCCGACGTCGAGCGGATCTTCGACGACGTCGTCGAATTCGCCGAGATCGCCCCGTTCATCGACATGCAGGTCAAGCACTACTCGTCGGGCATGACCGCGCGGTTGGGCTTCGCGCTCGCGATCCACGTGGACCCCGACATCGTGCTGGTCGACGAGGTGTTGGCGGTCGGTGACGAGGCGTTCCAGCGCAAGTGCCTGGAGCGGGTCGACGAGATGCAGTCCGAGGGGCGCACGATCCTGGTGGTCACCCACGTACCGGATCTGGTGCGTCAGATCTGTCAACAGGGTGTCGTGTTGGACCGGGGTGAGTTGATCGCGTTCGACGAGCCGGGTCCGGCGATCAGGGTCTTCCGCGAGTCGTTGGTGCGACGCGGCATCATGTTGGCCGAGGAGCTCACCGGCGACGAAGAATCGGTGATCGACGAGCGGATGTTGTCACGGGCGGTGCAGTTCACCGACGTGGCGATCGAGTACGCGGACCCCTCGGCCGACTATGCCGTGCCCGGCGAACGGGTACGGATCCGGTGTGGCTACGCGGCGCCCGAACCGATCGACGACGTCGTGTTCGCCCTGAACATCGCCGACCCCGACGGCCATCTGATGCTCGGGGTGAACACCGACCGGATCGACGCGCCACTCGACGGGGTGGCCGGGTCGGGAGAGGTCGTGTTCGACCTCGATCAGATGCCGCTGATGGACGGCGACTACGAGGTGTCGCTCGGGATCCACACCCACGATGGCGCCACCGAGTACGACCATCTCGAGGGTGAACACCGGATCCAGGTGATGAACCCGACGCAGATGTTGGGGCGCGTGCATTTCGACGTGAGCGTCTCCCACCACCCGATGCCCCATCGGTCCGTGGCGTCACCCAACCGGTGAGGCGAGGCGGCGTGGCGGGGCATCGGTCGGCCGGTCGCGGCGGCTCGCACGTGCGGCCCCACCGGGGCTGCACCACCCGAGGGGCGTGATGCCGTCGTGATCGACGACCCCGGTGGGGGTGAGCGACCCGTCCGTCCGATCCGATCCGTCGCCGAGAGTCTGCCGTTCGCGGTCGTCTCCCTGGGTCTTGCCGCCTGGCTGTACCGGATCTGGGATGCCGACTGGTCCCAACCCCTGCGGTGGGGGAGTGACGCGACCCTGATCCAGGCCATGATCCGGACGATCGGCACCCAGGGCTGGTACCTGCACAACCCCAACCTGAATGCGCCGTTCGGTCAGCAGTTCTACGACTTCCCGAGCGGAGGCGAGACCCTGCAGTTCGTCGTGCTGAAGCTCATCTCGGAGTTCATCCCGACGCCGGGTGCGGTGATGAACGTGTACTACATCGGTGGCTTCGCGGCGATCACCATCGTCACCTACGTCGTGGTGCGCTCCCTGCGGTTCTCGGTCGTGGCGTCGGGCGCGTTCGCACTCCTGTACTCGTTCCTGCCGTACCACTTCGGCCGGTCCGAATACCACCTGTACCGGTCGACGTACCTGACGGTCCCGGTTGCGGCGCTGCTGATCCTGTGGACGCTCTCGTGGCGCCAGGTGTTTCTCGTCGACCCCGACGGTCCCACCTGGGGCGTCCGACGGTTGTGGCGGAACCTCCGGCGTGGCGCGGCGTGCTCAGCGGTCGTGTTCTGTGTGGTCATCGCGACGTTCGAGACGATGCTGCTGGCGTTCTTCCTGACCACGCTCGTGGTGGCGGCACTCATCGTGGCGATCCGGAACCACGATGGGGGCCATCTCGCCCTCTCCGGCCTGATCGTCGTGGTGTGCGGGCTGAGTTTCCTCGTCGTGATGGCGCCGAGCTTCCGGTTCTGGGCCGAGAACGGCCCGAACACCGTGGCGGCCCGCCGCGTTCCCGCCGAGCAGGAACGGTACGGGCTGCAACCGTCGCAGATGCTCCTGCCGGTCCCCGTGCATCGGGTCGCGGCCCTGCGGAGCCTGCAGCACCGGGCACGAGAGGGTTCCCCGATCTCCGGTGAGCGGGGACAGCAACTGGGGGTCGTCGGTGCCGCCGGGTTACTCACGATCCTCGGCTTCGTACTGGCGCGGGGAGTTCCCCGTCGGCGACGTGATCACCAGCGGTGGTGGGACCGCTCGACGTTGCTGCGACACGCCGGTCTGTGCGCGGTGATCGGGACGCTGTTCGGAACCGTCTCGGGCTTCGCGCTGGTGCTGAGCGTCGCGGGCACGTCGCAGGTGCGGGTCTGGAACCGGATCGTGGTGTTGATCGCGTTCTTCGCCCTCCTGGCCGTGGCGACGGCGTTCGACTGGTTGCGGAGACGATGGGCCGGTGGTGTCGGCGGCGTCGGCGCCGTCGTCGTCATCGGGCTCGTCACCGCGTTCGGCCTGTACGACACGGCGGTGCCCTACCCCCAGGGCGACGGGATCGCGAACCTCGTGGAAGCCCGTGCGTTCGTGGATCGCCTCGATGCCGCCCTTCCCCGTTCGGCGAGCGTGTTCCAGTTCCCCATCCTGCGCTTCCCCGAGTCGACCTCGTCGGCCGACGCGCTCGCTTCGGATCAACTCATTCCCTTCGTGCTCTCCGACCCCGCGCGGAACCTCCGTTGGAGTTCGGGTGGCATCAACGGTCGTCCGGACGCGGACTGGCAGACCCGGATCGATGCGGCGGATCCGACCTCCGTTCTGTCGGCGCTCGCGGGGCTCGGATTCGACGCGGTGCTCGTCGACACCTACGGCTACGAACCCGCACAACGCCCGGTGATCGTGCGTACGCTCACCGACGCGCTGGGCGGGCCGATCGTCACCAGTGCGTCGGGCAGGTGGCAGCTGTGGGATCTGGATGGGTTCGCATCGGGTCACGGCTTCACGTCCGCCGGCCTCCGCGCCGCGGCGACCGACCTCGTCGGCCCGGGTCTCATGGCTCAGTTCGAGGGCCGATCGTGACGCCAGCGTGGCGGTCACGGCCGATCGACCGTGACCCGGCGCCCGGCCGGGTGGGCATCGTGCCCCATCGGGCGGCGACCCTTCGGGACGATCGAGTCGTTGCCGCCGGCGGCGGCCTGTGGCAGAATGACAAGGGTGTGGTTCCGGGGCACCCCTGCAAAGTGTCTGCTCGCGATCACGTCGGTCGCCGTGCTGACCTTCGCCGCGGCAGCGTGCGGCTCTGACGGGTCGTCCGCTCAGGACACCACCACGACCGGTGCGGGCTACACCCCGCTGACCAGCGCGCCTGCCGAGACGACCGGGCGGTCCACGACCGGGCCCGGCGACGGGAGCGGCACCGCCACGACGAGCGCGCCCGGTGGGGTCACCACGGGCACCGCAGGCGGGACGAACCCGACGACCGCGCCCGGCGCCGACGCGTTGCTCCCCCCGACGGGCACGTTCCTGTCGAGCCACCGCTTGTCTCTGAGCGGCGCCGGGGCCGCCGGCAACGCACGGTCGGTCTGCCGGACGAGCCCGGGGGCGAAGTGTTGGTTGACGTTCTCGAAGGACGGCAAGAACGTGTCGTTCCTCGCCCGGACGGTCGGGGACGACGGCGTGGCCAGCTGGGACTGGTCCCCGGCCGACATCCACCTGACAGCGGGGCACTGGGACGTCACCGTCACGGCCGAGGCCGAACGCGCCGAAACCCCGCCGCGTGTG